>DATDTO010000090.1:0-11943 GCA_035290825.1 archaeon | reverse complement strand
TGGTATCACATTCCCCGAAACCGATTGTTGCTACCCCGCCTGCGTGCATGATTGTTTTCACATCTGCATAGTCTAGGTTAACCAAGGAAGGTTCAGCTATTGTTTCTGTGATGCCCTTGATCATGGTTGAGAACAAACTGTCTGCCACACCGAATGCTTGGTCTAGAGGTAGATCACCTGCCACCTTCAATAGCTTGTCATTTTCCACCACGATTGTTGTGTCACATACCTGTCTTAAGGCTGTCAATCCGTCTTCTGCCCTTACTTGCCTTGTGCCTTCAATTTTGAAAGGCATGGTCACTGCACCGATCACTATTGCGCCAGCTTCCTTTGCATATTTTGCCACAACTGGTGCTGAGCCTGTCCCTGTGCCGCCGCCTAGGCCTGCCAATACATAAACCATGTCCGCATCCTTTAGCACTCTTTTTATGTCAGTCCCTGCTTCCTCAGCTGCTTTCTTTCCAACCTCTGGATGTCCGCCTGCGCCAAGGCCTCGTGTAAGGTCCCTTCCCATCAATATCCTTTCATCTGCTTTAACCCTTGACAAGTGCCTTGCATCTGTGTTTAGGGCTACTGTCTTTGCTCCTTTTATGCCCATGGTTGTCAGCCTGTTTACTGTGTTGTTGCCTGCCCCACCGCAGCCTACCACCACTATTCTGGCTCCGCGAAGCTCGACTCCGAATGTTTCAAAGACTTCCTTGTTTATGTCCCTCTCCACTTTTTGTTCTTTTGGTGTCCCAAATTGCACTGGTTTTTTTACTGTTTCAGTTGGTGGGATAAAAGCCGCTTCTACTACCTTAGCTTCTGCCTCGGTTTTAGTTTTCTCTGTCTCAACTTTTGGTGTCTCAGCTGTTGCCTGTTCTACTGGTGCCACAAAAACTGGCGTTGGCTGCTCTGCTGGAGCTTCAGATGGTGCCACAAAAATCGGTGTTGATTGTTCTACAGCTGCTTCAGGCGCAGCTGTTTGTTGGGTTGTCTCTGCTTTTGGTATTTCAGATATAGCCGTTTGCTCTGCTGCTGCCGGTGTTTCTAGAGTTGCTGTTGGTTGCGCTGTTTCAGTCTTCTGTGCTTCAAATGCCTGCTGTATTAATGATTCCATATATTAGTTGGACTTTTATGTCGTCCACTACACCCCCATTTAATGGCTAGAAAATAGACTTCCAGTAACCGGTATATACAGAAAAGTATATACTGCAGTGTAGAAATCCTTTTTAAACCAAAGTCTAAGTTTATATCAATTATACTAAGCAGAATTAGATAATTCCCCAATTATCTAGTGACCAATTATTTCCCCAAATTAAGTTCAGTTCGCAGATCAAAACAACTTTCCCCAAAGTTGAAAGATCATCTGTTTTTGTTGTGTTAAAATCTTAGTTTAATTTTTATTCTAGGATTTATAAAGCTTCTAGCCTTTCTTTTCCAGAAAGAAAGTCTACAGTACCCAAAGAAAAGGATTTACAAAGGGCTTTATAACCCAAAAGATATTTAACCAAAAGAAAACGTTTACACAAAATCTGCAGTGTTATATTTTTGGCCATATATAAAACTTTCTATCAACTAATCCATGTATGTCAGCTGAAGAAAATCCAAAAGCTTTTGATGGCAGTGACGCGACAGGTCAAGAAATCCTCCTTAACATAAGGGACAATATGCCATTGTGCAATTCAATTACAGAGCTTTCTGAAAAAACAGGGTATACCCAGTCAGCCCTCAGACACCATGCTGAAAAGTTCGGATTGAAGCTACCCACGCTCTCTGATAACATTTCAAAAAGAATTGAGGAGAATTTTGGCAGGGCTTTATCCAAATCCCATCTGGCTGAACTTGCTAGGTGCTCAAGAATAGCAGTCGATAATCATTTAGAAAGGATGGGATTGGAGATATCTGAAAGAAAGCGCAGGGGAGGGGTGGTCTCCCCTTCAAAGGGCAATCGAAAACCAAACAGTTTATTTAACAGAATGATTCTTGAAGGAGCGACTTTGAAGGAGATGGGAGAAGCTTGTGGACAAACAGCAGAGAGTGCAAGGCAGTATATAGTCAAAAGAGGTCTCTATGATCTGTGGAGAACAAGTAGAGCTAAAAGAAGTAGAATGGAGGCTTATCCAAGGAATGCGGCAAGTCACATGCATTCAGAAATTGCTAGATTAGTGGAAGCTCATTTTCTGGAAAAATTGGAGGCAGAGCCTTTGCATGTAAGGAAGGCTTTTGAATACTTTTTATCTAGGAAAAATACTGGGAATAATATCCCGGTTGAGAGGCTGATTCAAGTTCTTGAAAAATATTACAAGGCAAAGGAAGATGGTGAGGTTTTATCTTTGCGGGAGATGGGAGAAAGCGCTGGGATATCGACTATGGAAGTGAGACGCATTTTATTTGCTATTGGAGAAAAGCCAATGCATGGGTCAATTGAAAATATGACAAGATTTTCAGAAGATGAAGAAGAAGGCATTAAAAGAGCATTTGAAATGGGTATGGGGGCAGGCGATATTGGTTATTTTATTGGACGGTCCGCAGCAATGATTAATAATAAAAAGTGTGAATTTGGATTGAAAGGGAGAAGTCAAATAAAGCAATTTGGTTTTGGAAAAACACATGAATGCTTGGCTTACAGGAAAGCGAGCGAGATTTATTTGGCAAAGGATTTGGGATATTCCAAAGAGGAAATAATGGAATTATTGGATGTGTCAGAAAGGGTTTATGGTTATGCAATGGAAAATCAGGAAGAAATTGAAGAGAAAATAGAAAATGTTTTGGATATTCTGCATTCTAAAAGGAGGCACCCAAGACCATATATTACTTCCACAGAAGGTGAACATCTTGTCAGGATAGATGGAGAAAGCGTGATAGGTTTTGGCTCTGAAGAAGAGGCTTCAGGCTATATTGACAGGATTGCTGCTTTGGGCATATCACCTGAAAGAATTGGGGTTTACAGGAAAGTTGATGTTGAGGTTTCTGCTGGCTTGTGATTATGGTGAACCAAAACGCGTTTATAACCCATAACTGTTTATAGTATCCTATGGAATACGACCAGCTTTTGGAAAGGGCAATGGAGAAAGTGCCGAAGGAAAAGGGAACAGGTGAGAGGTTCGAGATGCCTAAATGCCAGCTTCAGCCAGCTGGATTGAAAACGATTATTGTTAATTTTGCTGATATTGTTGCTGCCCTGAGAAGGGATGAAAAACACTTTTTGAAGTTTTTGTTAAAGGAACTGGCCACATCAGGTGTGTTAACTGGCAAGCAGCTGACTATTATTGGCAGGTTCCCGAACATTACAATTGACAAGAAAATTGAATCTTATGTAAACCAGTTCGTGATTTGCAAGGACTGCACAAGGCCAGACACACAGATAGTCAAGGATGACAGGCTTTATTTCTTGAAATGTGAAGCTTGTGGATCTAAATACCACATTCCTACAGTTGGAAATTAGATTAGCTTATTACCTATTTTCTTCTTTAGTCGTCCTGGGTAGCTTCCTCCTTTCTTCTATATTTTTTTCTATTTCATCGATTTCTTCTTTAGTCATCCATTTTGACCATAGACCGGCACATCCGCTAATTTTTACCATAGAATTATATTTTTTCCTATAGATTAAAAAACCCCTGTATTTTCCTGCTAGCATTCCACATTAATGAGAAACTAACATATTCTGTTTAGCCTGCACCATTGCCTGTTTTCCAAAAACAAATTCCAGTTCCAATAATTGTTTGACTATTTCACTTTTATCATTCAAAACAAATAAATCAGATTTACCTATGCTTCTTGTTCTAAGTACAATTTCAAATTTTTCTAATTTTTTCCACACATTAAAAAGAGAATTTCTTGCCGCACCAGTTTCTTTTATTATCTCTTCTTTTGTTGTTTCAAAAGGTCTTTTCTCAATTAAGCAATCTATTATTCTTACAAGTGGTGTGTCTCCCATAAATTCAACAAATATTGATTTTTCCCTTTCCATAGCTTGTCTCCACGCTAACTAATAGTATATTAGTTAATATATAATTACCCTTAAAGTATTTAAATGTGTACTATTAAAGTATATTTATAATTACCTATGGAATTAACAGATTGTGAGCTTAAAGGAAAGATACTTGAAAAGTTGGTTAGGTTTAGAAAATTTATGGCTAGTTACACGCAAAAGAGAGATGCTGTCAAAGGAATGCCTCCTCACTTTGTTCATTTAGGTCTTAGTCTTATAGATGATATGGTAAAAGATGGTATTCTTATTGAGCACAAAAACAGAGAATGTGTTTCTATAAATCTTGAACATATTGAAGAGGTAAACAGACTAAGAGAATTATTTCTCAAAAAGAAGTTTTGCTAAAATTAAAAAACCTCGCTGCGTTTTCCCCGCAAACTTTCCAAACTTTATCAAAGCTCAATCCTTTAATCTCTGCGATTTTTTCTGCGGTTGGTTTTATTGTGGATGGGTCTGATCTTAAAGTTGCGATTTTCTGCTCTTCATTTATTCTGAAAATTATATCAGAAGATGTCACGCTGTCTGTCGGTTTTTGTACGCCATTCCAAGGCGCGTCTGTTTCCAGCGTCAAGTTTTCTAATGGAATATCGCGCGCGATTTTTTTGTAATCCTTGCTTCTGGCAACTAGATAATTCATGGAAATTAGCCAGTTATTTTCTACAACTCTTTGCAGGAGATTTTTTCCGCCGAACATGTGCAGAAGGACTTTTTTCGCATCTTCATCTTCTAAAATTTTTATTGTCTCCTCGTACGCGTCCCTGCAGTGTACAACCAAAGGTTTCCTTATTTCTTTGGAGAACCTTATCAATTCCTTAAACTGCTCCTTCTGCTTTTGTTGCCAATTGGCCCCTTTGACCCAGTAAAAGTCGAGGCCAACTTCTCCTAAACCAACCATCTTGTTTTTGTTTTGTTTTAACTTTTCCATCCATTCATCAACTTCCTTTTCAGAAAATTCTTTTATATATTCTGGGTGAAGTCCAAAACATGTGAAAACAAAACCGCTATACTTGGACGCTATTTCCATTGTCCTGTCAAAATCCTTTGGGTTTGGGCAAGAAGTTATCACAGCTTTAAGGCCAGCTTGTTTGCAGTTTTCTATAACTTTGTCTAGATCTTTTTCAAAGTTTGGCTGCTCTAGGTGACAGTGGACATCGATCATACAAATCCAATTATACTAGTAAACTGTTTCTTTGGGTACTGTAGCCTTTCTTTCGAAAGAAAGGCTAGATATCTATCATAAGAGTATATTTGGAGTGCATTTTAGTATATATTACATTTCTGGTGTACACAATCCGTTTAAATAACTTACGGGTAGTAAATAATTAGGCAGACGAGAGTATGTTGAGTTTATGGTAGGTGAAGCAGGTAAACAGGGAAAGGGTTATGTAGATCCGAGAAGGCCAGCTCAGCAAGCAGTAGATTTAGTTATGGCTGGCCCAAGGTCAGCAAGGGACCCTTTGCTCAACGAGAACCCACCATATAGTTTGGCTAATAGAGTATTGCATGGAAGAACAGAAGCTGTTCAAATTGGTGTAGTGAGGGCACGGGAGCACACTGAACATGTTGACACAAGGATTGGGGATAGGATGAGGGCGCGATATGCTCAGGAAGATGCGGCTAAGCGCGCTGATCTTATAAGGGGTGTTGGTTCTGGTGAAGCTCAAATCCAAGAAGCTGGTCAAGTGGTTCAAGCAGATCCTGCGCAGGCTTTGGGACTTTATGGGAAAAGGTTGGAAGCTGTTTTAGAGGGACTTGCTGAAGTTGTGGAAGAACTTCCTAGATATAGGTCAGATAGGGCGGCTGCTTCCGCAGAGGTCACTGCGCTTAGAGAAGAGCTGCTTTCATATAGAAGGGAAATTTCAGGCGTTTTGAGCTGGATTGATTCTTACAAATCAGGCGAAGCCAAAAGGCTGGAACAGCAGAGACAAGCTACTGGGGAACAATTTGTTTCAATAAGACAGGAAGTTCAAGGAATGAAAGAAAGTATCAAGTATCAGGGAGATGAGACTGTCCATTTTTTCGCAGGGGTTGTTAACAGAATGGATCAGGTTTCAGATAGAGTGGAAGAATTTTTGGGCGTGATATCAAATGCTTATAGGGGCCTTCCACAAACACTTGCAGAAGCGATGAATAGGGTGAGGGCAGAGACGAGTACGGAGCTAAGTGTTATTAAGGATAATGTGGACAGAAAATTAAGTGCGGAAGTTTTGGGTGGGCTTACTTTTGATGCAGTTGTTAAAGCAGCGAGCAGAGGCCACAGTATGGTGAATTACGATTCTTTGAACATGCTTTCAGGGGCAGCTGTTCAGATAAATGAGGCTGCGGAAAACTTGGGCGAGAGACTAAAATATTTGGAAAAGACACAAAGCGACATAAGGAGAATGAGAAAGATCATTACTGGCATGAGGAGGGCCGCTGTTGCAATTGGTAAAGACAGGCAGATGGCAGACAGTGCTGTTCTAGAATTAGTGAGCGATATAAATTCTGGTGTAGAAAAAACTAGAACCGCCGTTTTAAAAGCTGTTGGAATTACAACATTACAAGAAAGAGAAAGGTATCAAACTGCTTACAATGTTCTGGAAAGCATTAGGGATTCTGTTACCGGCCTTCAAAGAAGCGTGGCTGGGGTCGTTGAACAGTCTGTAGAGAAGGTCATTCGGAAATATAGAGATGATGGATTTTCAGACACACAAATAGGACAGCTACAGGGTGTGATGGTAGGTGGAGTATTGGCGGCTTTTGATAATATGCCGGAGAGCCTTTACAGAAGGATAGAGACTGTTGTTGTCAGTAAATTTGGTGAAGCTTTCAGAGGATTTGCAAAGGCGCTTGGAGAGAAAGGTGTTAAACTAAATTCAGCAGATAAGAGGGAGATAATGGGTCCACTTGGTGAGTTGACAGAAGGTGTAACTGCAATGGCGATTGTGTTGGGAGAAGAGAGAGGCAATGTTGATAGAAGGCTAGCGGCTCTGGAAAAAAGATTGCCAACAGAGGATTTGCTTACAGGGGAGGGTGTTAGGAAGATTGCAAGGGAGGAAAGTGGAAAGCACATTGTTAAAGTTATTAACGAGATGAAATTAGGTGAAAGGATAGATGGATGGGTTGGTACTGTCGCTGAAGCGGCTGCAAAAAAGGCGGCGGCGGAGGTTGCTGGTAGCGTTTCTCAGGCAGTTGAAAAAGCAATTGCTTCAAGACCAAAAAGAGAGCCAAGACCAGAAGGCGAGAAGAGACCGAGAAAACATGAAACTGAAATGAAGGTAAGACCAGTAGATGTAGGCTCTTTGAAAGGCGTTGTAACAGGAATATTTAGGAGGAAACCAAAAGGTAATAAGGAGTAAGTTATGGCAGAAGATGCAAAACAGGATGTCTTAAAATCGGGAGAGATTGATATCACACCATTGGTCAGGCAGGCTTTAGGTGACGCTCTAAAAGATGTGCCTGTGCAAATAGAGCAATATGTTAAAGAGGCTGTAGCAGAAGCTATACCTGACGCTGTAAGAGGCTATTTACAAAAGCAAGGTGTTGATGGTGAAGCTATTGATTATTTGTGCCGCGCTTTGTTTGGTGAGAAACCTAAATCTTACAAGGGTGAGCCAAAACTTCCAGGAAAATACAAATCTGTTTTGGATGCGCTGGATTATCTTCTTTCTGAAAAAGGTGAAAATGGCGGAAAGGGAAAGAAGGGTAAACATGGTCAAAGTGGCCAGCCAGAATCTGCACGTGATATTGATGACCTCTACAAAGTGTTTGAACAAAGGTTGTTAAAACCAGATGGCGAGTTTTACAAAAGGTTGTCGGAGGTTGCAAGAACAGCTGCTAGGGAAGCTGCAGAAAAATCAATAGATAGGATCGCAGGACGGGTTGGATTAAAGGGTTCCGGAAAAGCTGAGATTCCAGATGATGCGCAGTTGGCAAAGCTTGTTCTTGAAGGTTTAAAATCTGAATTGGATAGTAGGGGAATTGGCGGTGTCACAAAAGGTGAGATGGAAAAATTGGATAGGAGAGTAGAGGGCATTGAAGGTGGTATGGAAGAGTTTTTAAAAGGTTTCAGGGAAGGTGGTAGTGCTTACAATAAAATGAGGGAATTAGAGGCTAGGCTGGACGAATTAGAAGGTAGAGGAGCAGAAGATTTAGAAGTTGGTGGCGATTTTGAAAGGCAAGATGGTGATGAAGAATCGCATGGAACAAGAAAAAAACACGAGAAAAGATAGTCGAGGACACGATAAGTATTTAAAACTTACTGATATAAATCAAAAGGTTTATATACCTTAGGGTGGTAAATAAAGTAACACTAAAGTTGGTGATAAATTATGACTTTAAACTTTGATAGGAGAGAAGTGCAACAGGCTTTGGATGATTTTGTTGGTGAGGAGAGACAGGATTTATCAACGCTTCACACTAGAGATCAAACTCTTCGCGAAGAGTTTGGAACTTTTAGGAGAACATATGAATCAACCATAAAGTATTTCAAAAGTTTAGGCGTTTTTACTGATTGGTTAGGCAATTACCTTAGAGATGAATCGAGCAAACCCAGTGGAGTTTTTGGTGTATTTCATGATGCACTGGCTGCATTAAGGCGATATGTGGATACTGGACGTGATCAGGATAGAGCAGAAGCGAGACAGAGAATAGACGAAGCGCACACAGCAGCTACTGATTATGCAGACAGGATGGATAAAGTTTTAGCTGGCTCTGTAGAACAACAGGGAAGGGAGTTCACCGGTAGATTGGATAGATTATCTAAACAATTAGCAGAGGAAGCCGAAAGGTCAGAAGGTGTTAAAAGAGAAATTTATGGAAAATTAGCATCTACAGTTGAAGGGTTAAGGACAGATCATATAAGATATCAAACTGAAATTAGCGCAGTACTAGATCAAAAGTTAACACCTGTTCAAAAAGATGTGGTTGATCTACAAGGCTCTTTTCAATGGTTAATTGGAGAAATAAAAGCGATGAGAAAGAAACGTGGTTTACCGCTGTCTATGAACTATGTAACAGATGATTCAGCACTTGAACAGGTTGCACCATTGGTAGAAGCTCCAGTTGTTGCAGCACAAGGTTCTCCTCAACCAGAAACTCCAGCTCCTGGACCAACTAATAATGTAGAAAGACCATCTGCAGAAGGCGAAGGTTCACAACCTAATACTAATCCTAGCGGCACTCCTTGATGGGGGTGTTGCATATGATACCAGATTCTAAAAGTGCGTTAATAGATCCTAATACCAAGCTAGAAGTACACACAATTCTTCAGGAGATTGCTGCCTCTATAGAACCTGTTAATCCAGACGCCAAAGCTGTTGGAAAAGTTCCTTGTCGTGAAAGTAAACCTGATAAAGCTTACTTAGAACCTCCAACAAAAAATATTCTAGTCTGTTATGGCCGTGTTAGGGGTTTTGAAAGGGTAGTTGAGACTGGCTACTTTGAGCGGTTTGATGCTGTTGTTTATGTTTTAGGCGATAAAAGGTATTATTTATTTGACACCCAAGCAGAGGAGCGCAAGTTTAGATATGATCCTGAAGCTTACAGGGAAAGGTTTTTGAAGAGGCAGGGAAGGCTTAGAAGTTTTGCTGAACACAGGATAAATAAGGGAGATACACCGGTTTTGGTTTTGGATGACACTCCGACTATTTTAGATGAAGAATGTTTGTTCGACACTTCTGGAAAGTTTATTTATGGCAATTATCTTTTCAGTGGTGATAGTGCAGGCGCTAGAATTGTGGGTTTGTATGGGGAAGGTTCTAGTTTCTTGGAAAGGTGCCGGGATAGGTGTGATTTGCTAGTTGCTAATGGTATGGAACCGCCAAACATTGGTCAGAAGGCCACTGTTGTTTTTAGGGATAGAGGAGGATTTTGTGAAGGTGATAGTATTGTTTTGCCGCGGGGTAGGCCGGGCGCAGTTTCTATCCAGATTGGAGAGAGTGGAAATCGTGTAAGGTATGTTACTGATAATGTGATGGGTTACTTAAAACAAGGGAGAGTAAGTGATAAGGTTGGATTTAGTTTAGGGAAGATGTTTAATAGGATTGATGTTGACGGAGTTATTCAGAATAAGCTTGGAGTCCGAGAGTTCGTTTGCACTGGGCCGTGGGATTACACTGTGCGCGAATTTGTGAATTTTTTGGGGCTTGATTTTGACAGCCTATCCAGAAGCCAGGTTTCAAGAGCTGAGGGGTTTTTGGAAAGGTCGGTAGCTGGGATTTATGGGACCCAGAATATTCCAGAGCTTAGAAGGGAGTATAATAGATCAGTTGAGCTTAGGATTAGTGTTTAGAAGAAAAGTTTATAGTTCTCCAGCAAACCTCGGAAGATTTCACACTTAGGAAGTGAGAATTAAAAAACAAGTTAAGCCCTATAAAATAATGGGCTGTTAAAACGTGCTCTGGCTATTTTTTGCGTTTTGTAACCAAGACAACTGCAGCGACTATTACAATGATTGCGACTATTATTCCTGTGTACAACCATAGGTCAGAGGATTTGCCTGCTGGAGCTGCTGGACTGGCTGATGGGGATGTTGTTGGAGATGCTGATGGGGATGTTGTTGGAGATGATGTTGGACTAGTTGTTGGTAAAGGTTCTGCAGAAGGTTTCTTTGCAACTACGAAATATGAGAATCCCGGTGTTTCAGCTTCGAATACAGATGAACCGCTTTTCTCTTCTTTAAATGTTGTCTTTAACTCTACCCATGCACCACTAACCAACCTGAATAAGGCTACCTTATCTCTGTCTTCAGCAGACACATTCAAAACTTTGAATTGCACTCTGGCTTTGCTTATTGCTGCATCTGGAACAGTGACTTTTATTTCTAGGTATTGTAAAACTGATGTTACACCAACTGGATCAGCCTGGTCTTTTATTGCCGCTGGTTTTGATTTGAAATCAGTTGCTGTTACCTTTGGACTTGTTGCAGACTCTTTCAGATCAACTTCCACCTTGCTTACTGCACTTTTTGTTGGTAAGTTTAAGGAAATGTCAAAGTCTTTGGTTGGGTCTGGGGCTATTGTGCCAGAAGCGCTTGATGATAGTGATGTACCTTCATCTTCATCAGTTTTCTGGTTGTCTGATGTTGCACTTATTGATATTGTCTTTGTTAATGTAAGTGTGTTTCCTGCTGCATCTTTCTGTGTACATGTAATTAAATAATCGCCGGCACTGTTCCATGTATAGATGTCGCCTGTGGTTATTGTTTTTGTTGTGCCAGCTGAGTCTTTGACTGTTAAACTGAGTGTTGTTGCGTTTAGGCCAGATCCGCCAGATTCATCTGCTCTCGAACAGCTTATTGTTGAATATGAACCTGTGGCTAAACCATCGCCTGGTGTCACTGTTATTGAACCTGTTGGAGTTGTAACATCTACTCTCAAGTTGCTCACTACAGTAACGTTTGTTCTGTTTCCAGTCGGATCCGACACTTCCAACGTTAAGTTATAAAAACCATCTCCTAATGTGGATAGGTTAAAGGCTATCTGTGTGCTGTTTGTAGCGTTAAACGTCACGTTTGCACTTCCTGTTGCACTTCCGTCACCGGTTATGAACAACTTTACACCTAAAACACCAGCTGCACTGAAAACTTTGCTTAATGGTGTGAATTTGATTTCAGGTGTGTTGTCGTTCAAAGTTGTATTGCTTAACATGTTGGTGAATTGTGTAGAGGTAACTGTTAAGTTTGGTGCATTTCTGGATACTGTAACATTAATCAGTGTAGAGATGTTTATTGAAAGGCCGGATGTTAGATTTTGCCATACATAAACCTTGAATGTGTGAAAACCGTCCAAGAACTTCACGCTCAAGTTCCATGAAGCATTACCGATACCGTCAGTTCCATTTTCATGAGCGCCACCGAATGCGGCTACTGGTGAAATATTTACTGCGATGCCGGATTGATTTGTCCATTCTAAAACGGTTCCATTTGGTGTAATATTCAATCCTCCCTGATCATTAGGATTAGAGTAGACATTTGAGACATTTATAATGCT
>DATDTO010000089.1:0-16475 GCA_035290825.1 archaeon | reverse complement strand
TCTATTTATTTTTTAATTTTGTTAGAAATAACCAGCCAATTCCCTGCGGGTCTTCCTTTATTCTATTGGTTCAACCAGACCGCGCAGTACTCTTGGCTGTTGGGTCCATTGGTTCGACAAATAGATAAGGTTATATTAGCAGGAAAACTTTTATTGCTAAGTGTTTTAATTATTGCATGAGATTTACAATATCATGGAGGGTTAGAGGAACCGGAACATATTGAACAGCAGGTTCCCTATATGCAAGAAAATTTTTTCAGTTTCCCAAAAGGGTACGAAGTTGGAAAGACAAAGTTTGTTATTATCACTGGCTCTGTGATGTCAGGCGTTGGCAAGGGAACTTTTTCTGCAAGTTTGGGGAATATACTGAAGCTATATCATGGTTTGAAAGTTTCCCCAGTAAAGTTTGACGGCTATTTCAATGTGGATGCGGGCACACTAAACCCTTACAGGCACGGGGAAGTTTTTGTTTTGGATGACGGGACAGAGACAGATTTGGATTTAGGAAGTTATGAGAGGATGCTAAACCAAAACCACACAAAGGACAATTACCTGACTGCAGGAAAACTTTTCAAATTGATAATCGATAAAGAGCGGGCCGGTGATTACCTTGGAAGGGATGTTCAGATTATCCCACATGTTACAGGGGAAATAAAATACTTTTTGAGAAACCTTGCAATGAAAGGGTCGAAGTTGGAAGAAAAACCGAAATTGACGGAGTCAATTTCCAACAGAGATTCAACTTCCAATCAGCCTTACGCGGACATTGTTTTGATGGAGGTTGGAGGGACGGTTGGTGACATAGAGACCTCATACTTTTTGGAAGCTATGAGGGAATTGGCTTATGAGGAGGGGAGATCCAATGTTTGTTTTGTAAATGTTTGTTATATTGTGCAGCCGCCATCGCTCGGGGAACATAAAAGCAAGGCCGCGCAAATTGGTATAAGAACGCTCATGCAGACGGGAATACAGCCTGACATTGTAATCTGCAGGAGCCACAATCCAGTTTCTGAAAACATAAAGGAGAAGATGTCTGTTTTTTCCAACGTGCCTGTGAACAGGGTTTTCAACATGTACGATTTTGGGACAATTTACACAATCCCTTTGTTTTTGCAGGACCTTGGTATAGATTCGGAGGTTTTGAAAATTATTGGATTGAAATCAAAAACAGCTAACAGGGACGATTTTGATAGATGGAAAGAACTTGCTGAAAAATTCAAGTCTGCCAAAAAGCAAATCACGATTGCGATAACAGGGAAATACACAAATGTCCATGACTCTTATTTTTCCATAATAAAGGCGATAGAACACACAGCGCCATATTATGGTGTGAAAGCAGAGCTGAGATGGGTCGAGACAACTGACATAAAAAACCAGGAGGATGCAAAAAATGTTTTGAAAGACATCGATGGTGTCATTGTGCCTGGCGGTTTTGGTGAGAGAGGTGTTGAGGGCAAGATTGAATGCGTGAGATATTGCAGGGAAAATAACGTCCCGTACTTCGGTTTGTGTTATGGGTTCCAGATGGCTGTGATTGAATATGCGCGCAATGTCTGCAACCTTGCCTGTGCACACACAACAGAGGTTGACCCAAAAACAGAGCATCCCGTTATTTGTATTTTGCCAGAACAAGAAGAGGTAAAGGGTCTTGGTGGGACTATGCGACTTGGCGGACATGATGTTGTTGTAAAAGAAAACACTGTTGCAAATAAGCTATACAATTCTAAAAAGGTGCGCGAAAGATTCAGACACAGATACAATGTGAATACAAAATATATTGACCAGTTGGAAAAATTTGGGTTAGTTTTCTCTGGACAAGCAAGCGAAAAAAGGATTATGCAAATACTGGAATTACCAAACCATAAGTTTTTTGTCGGGACACAATTCCATCCAGAATTAACTTCAAAACCACTGGAACCTAATCCTTTGTTTAGAGGGTTTGTTGAGGCTTGCTGCAGATAAAATGCAACAAAAAATATGAAGAACTCATGTTATCAAATTACAATTTGGGTTTATGCAGAGCCTGTTTTGATAAGTTTGAAAAAGAAGGTAAAATAGAAAGGGATAGCGGATGTGATGAAGTCAAACATAAGGTCACTTGTCCTGAATGCGGAAGAATATACGAAAAACTTGTTGTTGATGAAAAATGTAAGACAAGGAGATGCAATGTTTGGTTTTTTTGGGACGACTTGGATTGTATGTCTATTGCTAGATGGATAAAAAAGAAATAAGATGGAAAACATATTGACTTTCTGGGGTGGGATGTAACAATATATTTTTAGGTCTCTAGGTCTCAGCTGCTTAAACCAATTTAGTTATTGCAGCCCTTAATTCAGCTATTAATTTATCAAAAGGCGGCAAATTTTTAAGGTGGCTTCCCAGTTGCCTTTGATAGTAGGCTCTTGCCTGATCAATTTTATTTTGGTCTAGCAGCTGGTCTTTGCCGGAAAAGGAAAGTTTCTTCTGCTCAACCTTTTTAATGAAAATTTCTTTTGTTTTTTTCATGTTGATTTTATTTTCTGATTGAGTTAAGAGGTACCATACATCATAATAGTCTCTCACTCGGGTTCTCTGTAAAAGGCTCCTGAGCTTTTCAGCAAGAATTTCTTCAATGGAATAAACAGGCACTGAGAATGTCTTTTCATAATATGGGTTGAAAACATTCTCTTCTTTGATTGCGTCAACAATGGCCTCATCAGATAATATATCCAGAGTGATGGTGTTTTTCACGCCTTTGAGGCCGGTGAACTGAACCTTTACATCGCTAAACCATTTTCTGCTGTAAAAATCCTTTATCCTAAAATCAGCATTATGTTGTTTTTTCAGATATTCAAAGGTGCTTCCCCACGCTTCTCTTATCTCCTTTTCTGTCAATTGTGTTTTCAGGGTAAAATCCAGGTCTTCTGAATATCGGTAATGCCTGAAATAGATTTTTCTGAGCGCAGTTCCACCTTTGAAGATAAAATTGTCGCACAGAAACCGGCTGGCAGACACAGCATCCAGCAATAGTGTGAGAAAATAGTCCTTTTCAACTATTGACCAGCTTATATTTTCAGCCTTTGAAATTGATGTAATCGTGTTTGAAGAAATCATAATTCTGCCTGCAGCTCCTCTTTTTGTATATTTTCAACCACTCTCCATCTCTTGTTTTTTATGCCTGTTCTGGGCCCTCCAGTATCTAATAGGCAATAACCGCCGGCCACTTTTTTCAGCAATTTTTCCGTAACCAGTGTTTTTATTTTTAACGCTTCCATTATATACCCCAATCTTTTAATGGTTGCCATATCTCCTATTTTGAGCGCATATTCATACAATCTTTCATAGTTTAGCTTTCCTTTAAAGGCTTTCGCAACCTCTGTCAGACCGCCGCTATATTCAGGAATAAATAAGCAGTCTATGATTGTTTTTTCCTTATCAGATATATTGAATTTCAAATCGCCTATCCATTCTTCAGCAATGCCAAAAAACCGTTTCTTGTCCAATGAAACAAAATAATAGTCCTGGGCATGAAAACTAAAAGGCTGTTTCTTTTTTATTGTCACAACATATGTTGTTGTGGCCACCTGCTCTGTTATCCCATAATAATTTAGCGCAGATAGAAAGCCCACATAGTAAGGGACTACTAATTTTCTGGCTATTAGAAATGGGTGTGTTCCATGCTCTCCTTTCCAGCCAGCTTCCAAAGGGACAATTATATATTTTCCACGCTCAATCCCTTCGACCCATTTATTTTTCATCAGATCATGGAGCAGTTTCCTCAATCGCGGACCCGTTATTCCAGCTGCTTTTTCAGCTTCTTTTATTGTGAAAACATACTCCTTTTCAGAGCTGAGGCTTGACAATAATTTTGTCCCAAGCCCACCCAATCCACCCCTAAATTTGGATTTTATATCTGATTTCATATAATTACCTTTTAAGTAATTGTTCCATATTAAATATGTAAGTAAGTAAAGTTACCTATAAGATAATTATAGTTAATTTGATATTTAAAGGTTTCTGTTGGGTTTGCTTAAAAACTGGCTGTTTATTGTGGAAGCAATTTCATAGGTCTTTTATGTGAGGCTTGCAGCAAATAAGAAAGCTTTTAAAGTATACACACCTAATACTAGCAATAATATCGGAATTGTCGTGCTCTGTAATGATGAACATTGAGTGCTTCTTCGCCGTGTTCTATTGAGAACGGTGGAGATCTTGGCCTTTGGTCACGAGACACATCTCGAAATAAAATATAATCTTATATATAGCCTTAGTAAACCTTTCTTTGGGTTATAAGGCTTTCTTTAGGAAAGAAAGGGTATATGGCTGAAGAACAGAAAAAAGAAGGGAAAAAGTGGGGCAAGGACAAACCAGCTGAAGGCGACGCAGCCAAAAGCGAGAAAAAGCAGGATCCAAGAGCGCAGCCTAAAAAGCTTATACAAATAGTTAGGGTTGCAGAGATGGATTTGGATGGGTCCAAGACAGTTGCTTCTGGAATCAAAAAAGTAAAGGGTGTCAGCCATATGCTTGCCAATGCCATTGCCCATGTTTATCCAGACGCACAGAAAAAACTTTCTGATCTCACTGACCAAGACATCGCTTGATTGGAAGAATACATAAAAAACCCAGAGAAACATGGTATCCCTCCATGGATGCTTAACAGAAGACTTGACCCAGAAACAGGAACAGGTCGCCACCTTATTGGTTCTGATTTAGTATTTACAAAAAACATGGACATCAATAAGTTGAAGAGAATGAAATCATACAAAGGTGTTAGACATGGCCTTGGTCTACCTGTTAGAGGCCAGAGAACAAGGTCTTCTGGAAGGACATCTGGTAAAAGCGTTGGTGTTGTCAAGAAGAAAGAGGCTCCAGCAAAGGCAGGCGGAGCACCAGGAAAGAAGTGATAATTATGAGTATGAGCACTACTGTATCTGATATAGGATGTGTGAAATTAGAGCGTGCAGAAGTTGGGGAAAAGGTAAGGTTGCGCGAAGGATATTTCAGAGTTGCTGGGGACAGTGCAGTATTTACAAGGGGGAAAGAATATGAAGTCTTAGGTTTTGATCACGGGGTTCAACTTAGAGATGATGACGGAATATTAAGGCACATAAACGATGTATATTTAGAAAATTGGAGGATAAAAAGTAAAACATGAGAAATATTCGTAGAAAATTTAGCAGGCCGAGAATGCTTTGGGACACGAAATTGATAGAGGAAGATAAGGCTATACTAAGTGAATATGGATTGAGAAGGAAGCATGAGATTTGGAAAACAAAGGAGGCTGTCAGAGATTTCAGGCGAAGGGCGCGAGAACTCAATGCTTCCAAGGATAGAAACAAGGAGAAGGTTTTGATTGAGAAAGTCAACAGGCTTGGTTTGATAAAAACAAACAGTTTGGATGATATACTTTCCATTGACATTAAAAATATTTTGGAGAGAAGGCTCCAGACAATTGTTTTCAAAAAGGGGTTGGCGAAAACAATGAAACAGTCCCGCCAGCTTATAACACACGGACACATTGCGATTGACGGCAGGAGGACAACCTTCCCATCTTACATTGTTCCAACATCTGAGGAGAACAAGGTAAACTTTTACGGCAATTTTTCTTTGAAGGAACCTGTGCAAGTTGAGGCTAAAAAAGATCAAAAGGCTGACGCTGAAAACAATCAACCCTCATCTGAAGTCGATACCCAGAAAACTGAGGAAGTTAAACAGGAAGAGATAGTAGCTGCTGAAGCTTAATTTATGGAAGAAGTTAAACAAGAAGCCCAAGAAAAGCGTGTAGAAAAGGCGCAGGAAAAGCCAGTGGAAAAACCCCAGGAGAGACCAGCGGTAGAGAAGCACCAAAAATGGGGAATAGCTCACATATTTTCTTCTGAAAACAATACAATAGTACACATCACAGATATCACAGGCTCTGAGACACTTGCACGATATTCTGGCGGCATGATGACAAACAGGGACAAGGATAAGGGGACAGCCTTCCCGAGCATGAAGGCTACTAGAAAGGCTGCAGAAGAGGCGGTTGCAAAAGGCCTGTTTGGGGTTAATATTAAACTTAGGGCAAAAGGCGGCCACTACAAAAGGATCCCGGGCGAAGGCGCACAGCCAGCAATCAAAACTTTGTTGAGGGCAGGATTAAGGATTGGCACAATTGAGAATTCAACACCAATACCACACGACACAACAAGAAGACCTGGCGGAAGAAGGGGACGCAGGGTCTAATCCACCTAACAAAATCAATAGCTATTTAAATCCGCTTTCCAATTTTTGTTATGAAGGTCCAGAATATACTTGCGGTTTTTGTTTTGTCTGTTTTTGTAGTCGGCTTGCTGGCTTTTGGCGCGCAGGCCCACAGCGCAGATTTGGAAAAGCACGCGAAAGAGAGGCTTGAGAAAGCAAAAGAGAAAATTAAGGACAGGGTTTCTGACGTAACAAAACTTGAGGGTTTGAAAGAGCACCAGCTTAAGATTTTAGAAGGTGTTGAAACTAGGATGAAGGGCAGGCTTGAAAAATTAGACAAGGACAAACTGCAAAAACTGGCCAAGATGCCTCCAGGACTTGCCAAGATGATTATCAACAGAACAGATTTAGAAAAGAGACTAGAAACTATCACACTAAAACATGTTGCTAAAACTGAGCTGAAAACCGCTTTCCACATGAGACAGGTTGCTGTTGACAAATTACAAGCTGCTGGAAAGAGATTGATGGACGCCGGCAAAAGATTTGAAAAAGCAAAAGATGGCTTCAAAGCTAAAAAAGCAGATTTCTTGAAGAGCAAGAACTTGACAGATGCAAAGGCCTACTTGACAAATGTTTTGGATGCTTTGATTGAACAGGTGAACAAGCTTAAGGAAAGGGTCCAGGCTTCTGAGGACTTGAGCGCTGAAAAGGTTACAGATGTTTTGGCTGATTTGGATTCTAGATTAACAAAATTAAATGAATGGAAAACAAAAGTTGAGGCTGCCACAACAAGCGCTGAGTTGAAAAGAATTTTAGTCGAGATAAGAGCTTCTTTGAAATCAGAAAACAGCATACTGAAGGCCATTAATGTCCATGGGTGGAGAGTTGCCTTGCAACACTTTGCTGGGATTTTGAAACAAGTTGATCATCTTGACACTAAATTAAATAGATTGCTAACCTTTGCAGAAAATAATAATGTCACGATTGAAAACAAGGAGACAAGAATTGCTGACTTCCAAAGCAAGCTTGCAGATGCAAAGAAACATTTTGAGCTCGCGGTTGGGGAGTTTAAAGAATTGAAGGAATTAAATGAAACCACATCTCCAGAAAATGCTAGAGTACAGCTTTTTGACAGAGCCAGGAAATCCTTCCATGACTCAATCACAAACCACATGAAAGAGGCGAAAGCCAAGCTTAAAGAGGCCAGAGTAGTTTTACAATCTCTAGTTAAGGAAATTGTTGCAGCATTGAAAGGAGCCACAACAGACGAAGGTGAACCTATTGAAATCACAGAAGAACAGGTTTTAGACCCAACAAAAGTCATAGACGGTGTTGATATCGAAGAGGGGGAAACAACAGTAGAAATTGCTGAAGAGGCGACATTGGAATTATGAAAACTAAAATAGCATTACTTGGGTTATTAGTTATCGCAGTGGTTTTGGTCAGCGGTTGCGCGCAGAAAACAGTGACACCAACAGCTTCAACAAGCCCAACACAATCAGTAACAGCAACGCCTTTACCTAGCACAACAGTTAGCGGCTTGGATTACGACTTAGACACAAACAATGATTTGGAATCAGATGCATCAAATTCAGACCTTGAGGGCCTAGATTCTGATTTGGGGGAAATTGAGAGCGGCTTGTAGCTATTTATATATATAGTTGCCTAATTTGTAAGATAGATTTCTATGTCAAAATGGAGCAAACCAAAAGCAGGAAGCAGAGGGTATTGGCCAAGAAAGAGGGCTAAAAGGATTTACCCCACTGTGAAGACTGATAGATTAAAATCAGACAAGGTAGGCCCTACAGCTTTTGCTGGATATAAGGCAGGGATGACAAGGGTAAGCTTTAACAGTGAAAGAAAGGGTTCTGCATTCTATGGCCAGGAAGTTGTGAAGGCGGCCACTGTTTTGGAGTGCCCACCGCTGGTTATTGCAGGCATCAAAACATACAGGAAAACACCTTATGGTTTGGAAGATAGCGGCTTGGTTCTTGCTGAAAAATTATCAAAGGATTTGGTCAGGAAAACAAGCGTACCAAAAAACGCGACAACAAAAGACAAGCTCGCTGCGATTGAAAAGGATGTGGAGAAGCTTGCTGATGTAAGGCTGCTTGTGCACACACAGCCAAAGGATACTGGTTTAGGCAAGAAAAGGCCAGAGTTATTTGAATTGGGATTATCAGGCGATGTGAAGGCAAAATGGGCTTATGCAAAAGATAAATTGGGGTCACAATTAAAACCAGAGGACATTTTCAAAGAGGGTGAAACAGTTGATGTCCAGGCTATCACAATAGGTAAAGGTTTCCAAGGCCCTGTTAAAAGGCATGGCATCAAGGTCAGAAGCAGGAAAAACAAAGGTAAGATGAGGCATGTCGGTTCTCTAGGCCCATATCATCCGGCAAGGGTTTTGCCAGGTGTGATCCCGCACCCAGGGCAGATGGGTTTCCACAGCAGGACTGATTACAATAAAAGGGTTTTGAAGATAGCATCAGATGGTTTGACACCGAAAGGTGGGTGGGTAAATTATGGTGATGTGAAAGGCCCATACTTGCTTTTAGAGGGCTCTGTGCCAGGGCCAAAAAAGAGGCTTATTGTATTGAGAAAGGCTGTCAGATTCCATGGCAAAGAACAGCAATTAAAAATCAATTCTGTTGCTCTGGACAGCCAGCAAGGGTAAGACATCAATTTAAACTAATTAGCACTATTTCTAATCATGGTCTGGCGAGATAGGAAAGAAGTTTACCGTGGAAATAAGTGGAAGTTTGTAATATTGGTTTTGCTGGTTGTGATGTTTATAGGGCTGATAGAGCTGTTTATATTGACGCTGGCATTCGACCCTGTGGTTCCGCTGATAATTTTGATATTGATAATTTTGCTCGTGCCTGTGACAGCGTTCATTGTAGACACTTTGTTCAGTGGGTATGTTTAACCCAAAATAGACCCCAATGTTAAGGATTTAAAGCTTTTCTTCAATTCTCCATATGGTCAATGATCAAGGTTTTTTTGAAAGGTCCCCATTGGAGGTTGAGTACAGGACACCAGGAATCCTTCTTGAAGTGATTTCTAATCGTTTAGGCACACAAATATCAATACCTAAAAGCGTTTACATCGTTGACAGTTATATCTACTTTGATAGAAAGACAGGGGATTTCAAGCGGGTGAGGAAGGTTGGGGTTTCAGAAGATGGGGATCAACCCACAGACTTTAGATACCAGGAACAATGGAAGTTGCACCCATTTGGCGAGCACCCTATAGAAATGAAGAGAAAGCTCGCAGAAGGTCAGTATTTAGACTGTTTAGGCAATGGACAGATCGCTGCTGTTGTCGAGGGTTTAAGGAGAGAAGTCTGGATAACTGAAGACGGGTATAGAACTGATAAAACAGAAGATGGCCTACACATATGTTTTGACTCCCCAAAAGACCTTGGTGATTGGACAGAGTTTGAAATAGAGATTTATGGCTTTAATCGGCTTTCAGATCAAGAGCGAGCCAATAGAAAAGAAGAGACCAAGAAAAGGATTCTTGACTTCACATCTAGTATTGGGTTGACAGAGCTTGCACTCAACCACCCAACATATGTCGAACAAATTTTAAGAAGAAGGCGATCCACTACTTTTTAATTGATATTTGCTAACACAAACAATTATACATTTTTCTTAAAGCGTCAATTTCTTTCAAATCCAAATCAGCAAAAATTATACCTTCTCTTTTCTTGATCTCATTCAAAATTTTCAATGGACTGCAAATAAAGCTTTCAGAAAATGTCTCATCTGTAAAGGCATCGCATGTGACGAAATAGGACAAATTCTCGAATGCCCTTGTAATAGGCAAGCTTCTAAATACTTCTCCACTAATTTTTGCATCATTCAACAAATACGCTGGGCAAAAGATAATCTGCGCTCCTGCTTTTGAAAGTTTTTTAATATCCTCTTGGAAGGCAAAATCCCAGCAGATAACTATTCCAATTTTGCCGAAGTCGGTCTCTATAACTTTATTCTCGTTTCCAGGAACTGTTTGCTTTAAATCTAAACCGGGAAATGGGTGGGTTTTCTTGTAAACATACTGCACTTCTCCTAACCTATTGACGAGAATTGCTGTGTTGAAAACTTTACCGTCTTGTTCCAAATGAACACCGAAAATACAGTAAATGGATTTCTCTTTGCACTTGTCCTGTATTACTTTTACTTTCTGGGAACCTGTGTCAAAAATAATATTTGTATCCCATAAACAGGATTCTGGAAAGCAAACAATGTCCGCGTTCTCTGCTGAGGCCCTCTCTATAAAATCAACGATTTTCTGGATATTTTTATCAACTTCGTCAAAAACTTCAATCTGTGCTACTGCGACCTTGGGCATGAAGCCTATTTAGTTGGTCGCCTTAAATATGCCACCGTTACCATATTTAAGTAGTTAATCCATGGAATAAACTATGGAAACCACGAAAATTCTCCAAGTAAAAAGATTTAGCGGGGACAAGGATTTTAATAGATGTAATAAGTGGGTTATAGAAAATTCAAAACTGATAGACGTAAGGGATGTTCAGCTTAGAACAGAAAATAGCGGAGCTGATTTTGTTCTTTGTTTTTACGGAATAAAAAAAGAAGATATAGAGAAACTGTGGTGATATGAGAGATAGAACTGCAACAAAATATGCAAAAAATGGGGAAGAGATTGAAGTCATTGATTTGGTAAATTTATGTCTGACAGATATGCGAGAGTTTAGAAAGCTGTTTGAGCAAGGACAAGGTGTTTTAAATGATTCTCTTCCAGGAGAAATAGAACCAGACGAAAAGGTTTTTGGATATATAGAAGAGGCTGCTCAAAAATTAGGCCTTCCAGGAAAAATAGGGCGTTATAACTATATGGTTTTAGCTGTGAACGACTCTGTGAAAGCAGTTACATGTTTCGGTCTCATGTCTGAGGGTACTGCTTTAATCAACCATTGGGAAACTGTAGCTGTTCAAAGAGATGCGAGAGGGCTAGGCCTTAGTCAAATAGTAACGGATGCTGTTGTAGAAAGAACAAATCAATATTCAGTCCGAGAACACCTGAATCCACTTGGCCTTATTGGAGATGTTAATCTGTTTGATAAACCAGAAGATGTTGATAAATACAAAGGCAGATTAAAATTCCATCACAATGTTATAGGCTTTGGAGCTGCAGTAATAATAGAAGATGATGACACAGTTAGGTTGGTTCCTCATTCAAGTCCAGCTATAAGAAGAACTGGTCAAGACGCACAAGAAAGGCCTTATATTCTAGCAATAGCACCATATGTAGATGGCCAATTGAGAAAAATTGCTGTTGATCAAGGATCTGTGATTGGACCAAATGGCAAAATTATAGGAGATAAAGGCAGACTTCATGTGATGGCCCCTGACGCAATACGTACTATTGTAAAGTTGGTTTGTGATAATTATAGGGAAGATTTAGAAACATACGACCCAAAACAAATTGATCATATTGAAGAATCTGCTGGAAGGATTTTAGAAAGGGCTAAAGCTGTACACCTTATTCCAATATATGATACGAGATTTTTACAGCACTAAACGTAAGGGTAGAACTAAACTTTAAAAAAATAGAATAGAGGGGCAAAAAATAAGCCCCAAATTAATTATGATTTATTTTCCCTTTACGGCTTTTACGTAATCCAAGCAGATTCCAGCGGCCACAGTTTTACCCATGTCCCTGATTGCTAGCTTTGCCAACTCTGGGAATTCAGATTGCTTTTCAATGACAACTGGCTGCAAAGGCTGAACCTTGATTATGGCTGCGTCGCCTGTTTTCAATAATTCTTTGTCAACTGTGACTTCAGCGCCTGTCTTTGGGTCAATTTTCTTGATTATTTCAATAATCTTTCCTGCAACATGTGTAGTGTGCAAATGGAACACAGGTGTATAACCTTTTGTCATGACAGTTGGATGCTGTAGAACGATTATCTGTGCTGTGAACTCTTTTACAACTGTTGGTGGGTTGTCTGGCCTTCCGATCATGTCACCTTTTTTCACAGATTTCTTTTCCACACCCTTCATGTTGACGCCAATGTTGTCGCCTGGTATTGCTTGTGTAAGCTGCTTGTGATGCATTTCCATTGATTTGACTTCGCCTGATATACCACAAGGCTCGATAATGACTTTGTCGCCAGGTTTCATCACACCAGTTTCAATCTTGCCCGTGACTACTGCGCCGACACCTGTGATGTTCAAAACGCTCTGTATAGACATCCTCAATGGCTTGTTTATTGGCCTTTCAACTGGCTTTACGTGTGCATCTAGAGTACCGTATAGTGTGTCGCCCTTGTACCATGGCATTTTATCTGTTTTCTTGAAAACGTTGTCGCCCATGTAAGCAGACACTGGAACAAATGGTATGTCTTCAATCTTGAAGCCGACAGACTTCAAAAGTGTTGCTACTGTCGTTTTAACTTCCTCGAACTTTTTCTCGTCGTAGTTTACTGCATCCATTTTGTTCAAAGCAATTATCATCTGCTTGATGCCTAGAACTTTGGACAAGTAAATGTGCTCCTTTGTTTGCTCTTGTATTCCGTCTTTTGCAGAAACAACAAGTACTGCAACATCGGCCTGTGAGGCTCCTGTAATCATGTTTTTGACAAAGTCCCTGTGCCCCGGTGCGTCAATGAGTGTGAAGTAGAATTTGTTTGTTTCGAACCCTTTGTACATCAAGTCAATTGTAACTCCCCTTTCCCTTTCCTCTTTCAGGCTGTCCATGACGAAGGCGAATTCGAAAGTTTCTTTTTTCAGCTCTTTTGCCAATTCCTTGAGCTTCCTCATGTCCTGTTCTGATATGTTACCAGAATCGTATAATAGTCTACCGACTAAGGTTGATTTTCCGTGGTCTACGTGACCGATTGTTATCAAATTCAAATGCGGCTTTTCTGCCATAGTTTTGGTTGGAAACTGACTGTGGTCAGTTTCGTTCCTTTCGACCTCCAATATATACTATAATAATAGTATTTTTAGATTAGATATAGTGGATTTAGTATTTAAATAGCTTTAGTAGGCGGTGTTTTCCCTATAGCTGCCTCTAGATGATTAAATAAATAAAAACAAGCAACTAATTATTTGTCGTTCCTATACGTTTATTTCCTGTGTTTTTGGAAACAATCTCTACAATATACAGGTCTGTCTCCAGAAGGTTTGAATGGGACTTGTGTTTGTTGGCCACAGTCAGAACAGACTGCGTCGTGCATTTCCCTTGGACCGCCGAAGCTCCTTCTTCCGCCGAAGCCTCCGCCGCCACCTCCACCTCTGAAGCCTCCTTCTCTAAAGGCCATTATTTCTTTCTCCTAAACTCTCTCAAGTTTATTGGCAAGTTAACAAAACTAGAAATCTAATTTTGCTCCTTGATGCCAAACTATTGGCGCTGTAATATATAAAGGCCTTTTGATTGAATCGTTTCGATAACAGGAGAGGATCTTGTAGATCTACACAGAGATGAACACACATCTCTTGAACTGGCATTCAAGATTTCCGGGGCGGGCCGTCGATAGTTTTATATATAAGTCTATATATATAATATCATATATGACTATGCTAAGCGAACCAATCCATATGCCAAGGCTAGATACTGTATTAATGGTAGAGGACACTATAAAGAAACTGAACTATTATCCAACAAAAAACCAACTTTGGAGAGCTTTGCCAAAATCAGTCATGTGGCAGACATTCAATGTGATTGTTGACTATCTTGAACAGAGCAACAAAATAATAATAGACAAAGAAGGGGAAATAGTCTGGGTGTTTGCAGACAACCCAAAACTAAAGGAGCTTCTAAGGAAAGCTGTTCCGCATAAATAGTGATCACATGACTGAAATTTACCAATCCCAGGAATTCTCAGTTGAATATGAGAATCTCAAAAGACGCAAAGCAGAAGGCCAAGGCGAAGCTGAACATTTGTTCAAAATAATAGGAAAAGGTATTGAAAAACTAAAGGAAAATCATGAAGCCGGACAAAAAATACCAAGGCAACTGTGGCCAAAATATTATATCCAGAAGTATGGAGTGAACAATTTATGGAGGCTTCAGTTGGACGATTTCTGGAGGATGATTTACACGCTTACCAAGGAGGATACAGTAGAGCTTGTTGCAGTCATTCTGGAAGTTATGGATCACAACGATTACAATAAAAGGTTTGGGTATAAGTAGAGTTATTTCGGGGGCGTTAGTAGAATTAACTTTTCTTAACTAGTTTGTAAGCGGCTTTCCCAGTATCAATATATCCATACAATTCACCATTATAAACTACTGTTGGTCTGAAGCTCGACCCCAGAAACCCATACTTCACAACTGGAATCCATTCACTTCCTGATAGTTTGTATAGACCAGAAAGAGTTGAACCATACAATTCGTCGTTGTAAACTACGTTTGGCGAAACGCCTTCTGTTCCTACTCTTACCCATTCATTTCCTTGGAGTTTGTAAGCTCCCTCACCACTCTTATATCCATATAGTTCATCTTTATGAATTAATATTGGCTTCACAGCCTCTGTTCCTACTTCCTCCCAATAATCTCCTACTAGTTTGTAGGTAGAATATGTAAATGGAGCATTATCTTTTCCACGATATGCATACAGCTCATTTTTGTAAACCAGGGTCGGGTAAATATTCTGGTCAAAATATGGACTATCATATAATACTTTATCTGGTTTTCTATATCCTGCTAGGACCCATTTGTCTCCTACCAGTTTTACAGGACCAACATGATATCCATACAGTTCATCTTTGTAGACTACGCTCGGTGTAGTAGTGTCTATATTGCCTCCCACTTTGACCCATTCATTTCCTACTAATTTATAAGTTGCAGAACGTCTACCATACAGTTCATCTTTGTAGACTAGTTCTGCCATCACTTTTTCTGTTCCTACTTTTACCCAATCATTTCCTTGGAGTTTGTAAGTTCCTATACCCCGATTATAATCCTCAATAAATCCATATAGCTCGTTTTTGTAGACTATTTTTGGTATTACCGGCTTTGTCCCCACCTGAACAAATTCCCACTGACCTTCACTGTTATCTGATTGTGTTGTTCCAGAATCTGTTTGTTGAGTAGTTGATTGTTGTGTATCAGGTTGACTGGTATCTTGTGGTTGTCCTGTTTTTGTAGGTGTATCAGCTGGCTGTGCAGAATCAGATGGGCTTTGGCCTGTTGGAGAAGCTTTTGTATCTGTTTGGCCGCTTTGCGTGCATCCAGAAATAAAAAGAACAGAAACGATAAGCAGGATTGGAATTAGTTTATTCATAATATAGTCTTGTGAAAAGTTATATTAGAGCCACTGAGATTATTTTTTGACGAGTTTGTACGTATAAGTTCCATCAAACCCGTATAAAGACCCATCGTAGGAAATTGATGGTTCTATTCTCTTATCACCAATTTTTACCCATTTACCTTCTATTAGTTTGTATGTGTAACCATCAGATCCCCTCCCATACAATACATCTTCATGGGAAACTAACGGAGAAGATACCTCTATATAATCGATTTTATCAAATACTTTCTCTCCAGCTGCTTCTTCTCCAGCTTGAACCCATTTATCTCCGTCTAGTTTGTATGTTCTAAGACTGCTTCCATACAATACTTCACGATGGGAAATTGTTGGTTTTACTCCCCCAACGGTTCCCCGCAGTGTTGATGGAATCTCCTCTTCATAATAACTTTCTCCAAATTGTACCCATTCATCACCATCTAACTTATACATAAGGTTCTCTTCAGAACCCCAGCCATATAGTACTCCATTATTAGAAACTTTTGGTTCAACTTCTTTTGTTCCCACTTTGACCCATTCGTCTCCAACTAGTTTGTAGGTGTAAGTACCATAAGTAGGATCACCATACAGCTCATTGTTGTGGGCTATTCTTGGTTCAACTTCTTTTGTTCCCACTTTGACCCATTTATCTCCAACTAGTTTGTAGGTGTACGTATCGGCACCATAGAGTTCATTGTTGAAGACTACATGCGGCTCCTTATAGTCTTGTGTTCCTACTTTGACCCACTCATCTCCAACTAGTTTGTGGGGATACTTATCACCATAACCATACAATTCGCCATTATAAACTACCTTTGGTTCAATCTTTTTACTTCCTACTTTGACCCATTCATCACCTCCAGAAACAGCTGCTCGTGGAGTTTCGGTTGGTTGCTGTACTGTGGTTTGCTTTGGACTCTCCGTAGGGGAACTAGCAGGAGTGCTTTGAGTGGGTGTTGGTTGCCCTCCTTGCGTGCATCCAGAAATAACTAACACACCTATAATAAGAAGAATTGGTAAAATTAATTTGCTCATTATTGTATTTGGGGGG
>DATDTO010000088.1:0-5163 GCA_035290825.1 archaeon | reverse complement strand
GTTCGACACAACTATTTGCAAAGTCCACAACATGTACGATAGCGACGTTCCGCAAGATTGCAATGTCTGCGAGCTTTACGAACCAGCTGAAAATCTTGTTCATATAAAACAGCCAAAAAAGGAGGCAATTGTTGTATGAGTGAACAATACCTATCCACAGTGGAATCATTTAACAGGGAAACATTCGATTCGAAGAATGAAGAGAGGCACAGTTTCGATGCAGGCGAAGGCCTGACAGAGGTCGTGGTAAAAGAAATTTCCAGACAAAAAAACGAACCTCAATGGATGAGGAAGTTGAGACTGGACGCCCTTGCAAAATTCAAGGAATTGCCTACTCCAAAATGGGGACCCGATCTCAGTCATCTAGACTTAAACAAAATCAGATATTTCATCAGGCCCGACGCAAAAGAAAACGCAAAGAGTTGGGAAGAGTTACCAGCAGACATCAAAAACACTTTTGAAAGGCTAGGAATCCCAGAAGCAGAGCGCACAGCCTTGGCAGGTGCTGGAGCCCAGTATGAAAGCCAGGCCATCTACCACAACCTAAAAAAGCAATGGGAAGACAAAGGCGTGATTTTTACAGATTGTGACATCGCAATCAAAGAGCACCCAAAACTTTTCAAAGACCACTTCATGAATAGCTGCGTCCCGATCAGCCTCCACAAATTCACAGCTCTACATGCTGCTGTCTGGTCAGGTGGGTCCTTTATTTACGTCCCAGAAGGCGTAAAGGTCGACCTCCCGTTACAAGCATACTTCAGGATGAACGCAATCAAGGGCGGCCAGTTTGAGCACACTCTAATTATTGCAGACAAAGGAAGCCAGATTTTCTACATCGAAGGCTGCTCAGCCCCAATCTATAACCAAAACTCCTTGCACGCTGGTTGTGTCGAACTCCATGTAAAAGAGGGCGCGAGGATGAGGTATTCCTCTGTTGAAAACTGGAGCAAAAACACCTACAACCTCAACACCAAGCGCGCAATTGTTGACAAGAATGGGACTGTAGAATGGATTGGTGGAAACATGGGTTCAGGTTGTACAATGCTCTACCCTTGCTCGATTTTGAGGGGCGAGAATTCAAGGGCTGACCATATTGGCATAGCCTTCGCTGGAAAAGAACAAAACCAAGATGTCGGCGCAAAAGTCTATCACATCGGAAAAAACACAACATCAATAATCAAATCCAAAAGCATCAGTAAAGACGGTGGAATAACTTCCTACCGTGGTCTCCTGCAAATTGCAAAAGGCGCAACGGGGGCCAAATCCTCAGTGAACTGCGATGCTTTGATGATGGATAACTTGTCAAAGTCCAACACCTACCCTTACATGAAAATCAATGAGAGCAAAGTTGACATCGCTCACGAAGCAACTGTTGGAAAAATCTCCAACGAGCAAATATTCTATCTGATGAGCAGAGGTATTAAAGAAGAACAGGCTGTCCAAATGATCGTCTCAGGTTTCATCGAACCAATTGTAAAAGAACTTCCTTTGGAATATGCTGTAGAGCTAAACCGATTAATACAGCTTGAGATGGAAGGGAGCATTGGCTAGCCTTTTCTTTTGGAGTTATCAAACAAAACATTTACTTTCTATGACGCTAAAAACCCAGGTAGAAAAAGGGAAGTTGACTGAAGATTTGGTTAGGGAAATCTCCAAGCAAAAAAATGAGCCAAAGTGGCTTCTGGACAAAAGACTCGAAGCTTTCGAAAAGCTTTCCTCTCTCCCGCTTCCACAATTTGTCTACGGTCTTGGTATTAGCATCGATATTTCTGAACTCAACACAGAAAACATAGACCCTTTGGGATCCCTAGAAGAAAAACCAATCTTGACAGACAAACATGAAAAAGTCGTGGTTTCAGATTTTCATCAAGCCCTAAAAACACACGAAGATTTAATAAAAAAACACATGCTTTATAGGCAAGATGTTTTTGAAAACAGATTGGATGCTCTGCACACTGCTTTCTGGACACGCGGAACATTTATCTATGTTCCAAAAGGAGTAGAAACCTCGGTGCCAATAAAACACGAGTCTTTGTTGACAAAAAATACACAGATGGAAAACCTATTAATTGTCGCAGACCCGCTGAGCAAGCTGACAATTGTTGATATTGCAAAATCATCACATAAGGAAACAGGCTTTAGGAGCCAGCGTGTTGACATATTCGCAAAAGAGTCCTCAAAAATAGAATTTTCCTGCATCCAGAACTTGTCCTCAGTTTTCAACATAAGCCGCAGAAGTGCATTCATGAATAAAGACGCATCAATTGACTGGATAATAACCGACATCGGTGGAAGCGTCACAAAATCAGACGCAACCACATACCTACAAGAAGATGGTTCGAGTGTAAAAAATATCGGCCTGTTTTTGGGAAAAGAAAAACAACAGTTCGATTTCACAATAAAAGCTGTCCACCTAGCGCCGCATACAGCTTCGGACATGTTAACCAAAGGCGCGCTATCAGGCCGTTCAAAAACAATATACAGAGGCTATATACAGATCAAGGACACTGCCCCAAAATCCTCCGGCTACCAAAAAGCTGACATCCTTCTGCTAAGCCAAGAGGCAGAAGCGGATCCAATACCAAATTTGGAAATTGATAATAATGACATAGAAAAATGCACACACGGTGCCACTGTTGGTCAAATAGACAGGGACAAGATGTTTTACATGATGAGCCGCGGTTTGTCTGAGAAGGAGGCAATAAAGAAATTTGTCGAGGGCCTTTTCGAACCGGCTGTGAACAGGATAAAACTCGAAGCCATACAAAAAAACCTGACCGAAATTTTAGAGAAGAGGTTGGATGAGATATGACAATAAAAATATCAGCAGAAAAAATCAGGGAAGATTTCCCAATATTGAAAAGAAAAATAAATGGCAAAAAACTTGTTTACTTGGACAACGCCGCAACCTCCCAGAAACCAAAACAGGTTATAGGCGCCATAAAATATTTCTACGAAAATCACAATGCAAACATCCACCGCGGAATCCATCAACTGAGCGAGGAAGCGACCGACGCCTTTGAAAAAGCGCGCGAAAAGGTCGCGAAGTTTATCAATGCAAAACCAGAGCAAATAATTTTCACAAAAAATACAACAGAGTCAATAAACACAGTGGCTTACAGCTATGGCCTAAAAATAAAATCTAGCGATGAAATTCTAACAACAGTCATGGAACACCACTCAAATTTCTTGCCCTGGCAAATGGTGTCGCAGAGGACTGGCGCAAAATTAAAAATAGCAGACATAGAAGACGATGGGACGCTGAAGATAAAAGAGGTTGAAAGCCTTTCAAGCAAAAAAACAAAGTTGACGGCAGTCACCCACGTCTCCAATGTCCTTGGAACAATTAACCCAGTTAAAGAAATTGGAAAAATTGCCAAAGAAAATAACAGTTTATTCTTGGTTGATGGTGCACAGGCAGCTCCTCACATACCCGTTGATATGAAAGATATTGGCTGCGATTTCTATGCCTTCTCTTCACACAAAATGTTGGGGCCAACTGGCGTTGGCGTGCTTTATGTAAAAGATCCAGAAAACTTGGATCCTTTTCTTGTTGGCGGCGGCACAATAAAAGAGGTCTTCTTAGATAAAGAGGCTGTCTGGCAAGACCCGCCTTGGAAATTCGAGGGCGGCACCCCCGATATCTCCGGTGTAATCGGTTTTGGCGCGACAATAGATTATTTGAACAAAATTGGAATGGAAAACATAAGGAAACATGAAGAAACCCTGACAAAGTATGCATTAGAACAACTGGCAAAAGTAAAAAACATCTCAATCTACGGTCCGCGCAACACAAAGGTCAAGGGCGGTGTAATAGCCTTTAATATTGGTCAAATACACCCACATGATGTGGCGGCGATCTTGGATTCAGAAGGGATAGCTGTCAGGCCAGGCCATGCGTGCTGCAAGCCGTTGATGTCAAGGTTGGACATACTCGCAATGTGCCGCGCCAGTTTTTATGTTTATAACACAGAAGAAGATGTAGATGCCTTGGTATCTGGTTTAGAAAAGGTGAATAAAGTTTTCAAAAAATAACTTCGCATGCAGAAGATATGAGCCTAGATATGTACGCTGAAAACATCATGGATCACTTCAATAGCCCTAGAAATAAAGGTGAGGTAAAAGACCCGGAAATAAAACACAAGGAGTTCAACCCATTTTGCGGTGATCAGATAGAAGTGACAGTAAAGTTAAAAAACAAAAAAGAAATTGTGGAGATAAAGTTTCAAGGAAGTGGCTGTTCAATAAGCCAAGCCTCTGCATCCATGCTTACAGAGCTGGTAAAAAACAAAACCACAGAGGAGGTTAAAAAGCTTACCAAGGAAGATATACTGGATTTGCTTAACATCCCAATCGGCCCAGTAAGGATGAAGTGCGCATTACTCGCTTTAGATACTCTGCAGAACGGAATAAAGGTTTATGAAAAATATGGAAAACATAAGGAAAAATAAACGGGGGATTTATATGACACAAAATTTAGTTGTAAAAGACTTGCATGTAAGCGTTGACGGGACACCGATACTGAAAGGGATAAACCTGGAAGTGAGAGAAGGCGAAGTCAACACGATAATGGGCCCAAATGGCAGTGGAAAATCCACACTAGCCTACGCCTTGATGGGCCACCCAAAATACAAAATAGAAAAAGGAGAAATACTTATTAACGGCGAAAACATTGTTGAAATGCCAGTTGATGAAAGGGCTAAAAGAGGCCTGTTCCTGTCTTTCCAATACCCTCAAGAAATTTCTGGGGTGACAGTTTCTAATTTCTTGCGCACAGCCCTAAACTCTCTACGCGGAGGAAAAATATCCGTGATGGACTTCAAAAAAATACTGGAAGAAAAATTAGACCTGCTGAAAATGGACCATGCCTTTGGAAGGAGGTATTTGAATGAAGGTTTTTCTGGCGGCGAAAAAAAGAAGGCGGAAATCCTCCAGCTCGCGGTTTTGCAGCCAAAATTCGCAATCCTTGACGAAACAGATTCTGGGACAGATGTCGATGCCCTGAAAATTATCTCTAACGGCATAAACCTGGTTTCCAAAGCCCAAAAAATGGGCGTGCTCCTGATCACACACTACGACAGGATCTTGCAGTACATTAAGACAGACCATGTCCATGTGCTGGTTGACGGAAAAATAGTAAAATCCGGCGGTCCCGAACTTGCA
>DATDTO010000087.1:0-13958 GCA_035290825.1 archaeon | reverse complement strand
CTTGGATAAGATAAAAGAGTATATCAGAGAATACCCTAATGCTGGATATAGCGGCCAAACTTTTAGGTGGGGAATTTCAGACTCCAGAAAACCGTATAACAGCTTTGGTAATGGCGCTGGAATGAGGGTGAGCCCAGTCGGTTTTGCGTATAACACGTTAGAAGAAGTTTTGGGTGGAGCTAAAAAAAGCGCCGAGGTTACACACAGCCATCCAGAAGGCATTAAGGGGGCGCAGGCTGTGGCTTCTGCCATTTTTCTCGCAAGAAAAGGTGAAGACAGGTTGTTGATTAGAAGGTTTATTCAAAAGGGGTTTGGGTATGATTTAAGCAGATCAATTGATGATATCAGGCCAACTTATGAATTTGATGTGACTTGCCAAGGTTCTGTCCCGCAGGCAATTACAGCCGCGTTGGAATCAGAAGATTTTGAAGATGCTGTGAGGAAGGCTGTGTCTTTGGGTGGAGATTCAGACACTTTAGCGTGCATGGCTGGAGGGATAGCACAAGCCTTGTATGGTGGTGTCCCAGATCATATAAAAACAGAAACACTTGAACTGCTCGATGACAGGCTTAGGGATGTTGTTTTTAAATTTTCCAAAAAGTATTCATGTGAATAAACTATAACAAAATCAAAGGCTGGCTGTTTCTAGTATTTAATTATACAAACACCAAATTCCTTATGCCAGAGAAAAGGGGTCCTTGGACAGTTTTGAAGAAAAATGTGATTTACAGAGATCCTTGGATTGAAGTCAGGAAAGATGATGTGATAAGGCCCGAAGGGAGCAAAGGCACATATTCGATGGTGACTGCAAAACATGGGGTTTCTGTACTCCCGATTGATGATAAAGGTAATGTTTATCTTGTCAGGGAGTTCAAATATGCACTGGGAAAATATTCCATAAGCACATCTTCCGGAGGGATAGAGGGAAGTGAACCACCTCTGAAAGCGGCTAAGAGAGAGCTTGCTGAAGAGCTCGGGATAAAGGCAAAGAGATGGAAGTATCTAGGAAAGATAAACCCATTCACGACATTTGTTTTCTCCGAAGCGCATCTTTTCTTGGCGCAAGGGCTTGAACTTGGCCAGCCAAAAAACGACGATGGAGAGATAATAGAGATGGTCAAGGTTAAGTTTGAAAAAGCTGTTGAGATGGTTTTAAATAATAAAATAGACCATTCCCCCAGCGCAATATTAATTTTAAAAGCTAAGGAGTATTTGAAGGACAAATAGAAAAGTATTTATATTAGCCCGCTAATAATTAATTGGTGATTACATGGTAATAATGAGTTCTGATGTGACAGATGAAATAAAACACATGACAGAGAAGTTAGTAAAAAAGGGCATGTATAAATCACAATCTGAAGTTGTAAGGGATGCTATAAGACAACTCGCATTAAAATATGGTCTCAGAGAAACAAGTTTGAGTAAAGTAAGGGCTATAACTTCTAAAGCCACAAAAAAGTCAGGGAAAACGCTATCACAAACATTGAGGGAAATAAGGTCCGAGGCCTAAGATTGCCCAGGACTTATCTGATGTTTTATGAAATATATAGACACCTCTGCTTTTGTGAAATATTATTCTGGTGAGGGTTCGGAGAAGGGCGCCGACTTCATAAGGGAGCTTATTGATAGGACTAAATCTGGAGAAGAAAAACTTATTTCTTCGATTCTTCTAATAGGCGAGACTGTCTCTGTTTTTGATAAATGGGTAAGGTTAAAACTGTTGACTAAACAAGACTTTTTTGAAATTTTATCTGCTTTCCTTAATGACACGAAAGAACTTGTGAATAACGGTTCAATGGTCTTTGAGGAGATAAATTCTTTTATGGTTATATCTTCACTTGACTATATTGTTAAACATGGCCTGACAGTTAACGACTCTTTTCACCTATATACTGCACTTCTGAATAAAAACCGTATAGAGGAATTTATCTGTTCCGACAATAACCTTATCAGGGCTGCTAAATTAGAGGGGCTGAACATTTTAAACCCAGAAGATTAGAAAATTATGAAAATCAAAATAAAGTTTGACACGTTTGAAGTGGAAGGTGAATTGGACAGCAACAAGGCTGCGGGAGATATAATAAAATTCTTGCCGTTGGAAGGGAAAGCCAACTTGTGGGGAGGGGAGGTTTTTGTCGAGCTTCCGGAAATGCTGCCATATCCTGGAGAAGCAGAAGAAGTTGAAGTCGGTGACATAGCGTATTGGCAAGAAGGTCCTGCTATATGTTTTTTCTTTGGTGAGACGCCAGGAAGTTTTACAGACAAACCAAGGCCGCACTCACCGGTTGTTGTGATCGGGAAATTGGAAAACCCAGAGCCGCTGAAATATTTGAAAGCTGGAGTGAAAATCAGGGTCGAAAAAGTGTGAGCTAATTTTATGAACATATTGAGATTTGGCACAGCTGGAATACCTTTGTCAACATCCCCTAGGGACACCGCTAACGGGATAAAACAGGTCAGAAAATTGGGTTTGGAAAATATGGAGTTGGAATTTGTCCATTCTGTAAATATAACTCCAGAAAAGGCGCCAGAGATAAAAAGGGTTGCAAAGGAAAATGATGTTGTTTTGACTTGTCATGGCCAATACTATATCAACCTTAATTCACAGGAAAAGGAGAAAATCGAGGCTAGCAAGCAGAGGATTTTGAAGGCCGCAAAAATAACCTCGCTGTGTGGCGGTTGGTCTGTGTGTTTCCATGCAGCACACTACATGGGTGACATAATTGGCGCATACCACAATGTGAAAAACTCGCTGAAAGAGGTCATGAAAAAATTGAAAAATGATGGGATAAAAATTTGGATAAGGCCTGAAACCGGTGGCAGGCTCACCCAATTTGGGAGTTTGGAGGAACTGATAAAAGTTTGCCAGGAGGTTGAAGGTGTACTTCCTTGCATTGATTTTTCGCACCACTATTCAAGATCACTGGGCGAGGTGAACACGACTGAAAAATTTAGGGAGATATTGGAAGGGTTAGAAAAGGGGTTAGGTAGGGTGGTTTTGGACAACATGCACATACACACACAAGGCATAGAATTCGGTGACAACGGCGAGAAAAACCATCAAACCTTGGCTGGCTCAGATTTCAACTACAAGGACTTGCTGAAGGTTTGGAAAGAGTTCAATATCAAGGGTGTTGTAGTTTGTGAAAGCCCGATAATAGAGCAGGACGCGTTGTTGTTGAAGAAGGTTTATAATTCTATCTCACCTTAATATCATATGAGAGCTCAGGTAATTAACCTCTATTCAGAGCCGCAAACCCTTTCTCAGCCAAGAGCCGATACTTCTAAGACGATTTTTTCTGACCTATTTGGCAAAGTAAAGGATGCTCTGGTTGAAACTGGAAGAAAATACGGCGTCATTCCTTACAATTCTGACACCAGAAAGTATGTTGACCCCGAGGATGCTGTTATAGAACCGACATATAGCGGCCTTCCGGGTGTTGCAAGAAGGTGGTATAAAGCTGCAGCCGAGAAGGTTGCAGAATATTATGGGAAAACACAAGGCTGGATGCCTGTGATTGGCGACAATATAAGCGAGGTGGTTGTTGGTAAATTGCCGACTAAATGGGGACTGTTTTTGGAGAAAACCAAGGACGGCTACCAGTTTGTTAAAAAAGTCGTCGGGAAAATTTACGGGGCTTTTGACCCGCAGACAAAAAGGTTATATCTGGACACTGCTAATTTCCCAGAGGTTGCTGACCCTGAAAAACCATATCTGCGCGCTTCGGGGCTGCCTATAAACACTGGACTAGAAACCCCTGTTCATGAGCTCACACATACGGTGCAAGATAATAGGGGGACGCTGGATAGGTATTCTAGAGAAGACATTGAAGGCGAGACTTCAATCGTGACAGAGGAGATTTTGGGCAGGCCAATTTCTGGAATGTACCCTCTTGAAAAAGAACAATATAGGGAAAAATATGGCGACAGAAAGATTACACAGCTGCCATTTGGAAAACAAGAAGCGGCTTAAAGCTCTTTTTCTTCCAAGGCCAACTCCGGCATTGACGGCCAAGTTCTAGTCTTGCCAACTTCAGAAATAAATTCAAAAAATAAATACAAGTATTAATTTTCTATCCTGGTTGTTGGTTTTTCATCTGCAGGCGCAGCTATCCTTGTTAATGTGGGTTCTTGGGCGGCTGCATACTCAGCTTTTATCTCTTCATCCGTGATCACACAATGTGGTATGCTCCTGCCAAATTCGTCGAGTTCTTTCCTATCATCTGCGCTCATCGTTCCTTGCCTATCAAATATCATTCTAGCTAAATAAGCGCGGAATTCAGGATCCATTTCATCGAGCTTTTCCCTAACTGTTTTCATTTCCCCTACTTTGGTCATTACAGCTTTAAACCCGAGCCAATATACCCCTCTTGGCCTAGCTGTCCCTGAAAGGTCATGGGCTTGTGCCCTTGTCATCTCACCAAAACTAAAAACATTGCTAAAAGGTTGATAGGCGTCCCCAGCAGCTTCTTCTAGAGCCAATTTCACCATGCCCCTATAGGCAACATCCCCTACTTCTTCTCTTATACCATCCAGCATACTATTGGCTTCTGCTCTGCTTCTTTCACTTTCTCTCCAAGCAATGCTTACAGGCACCCTCGAATCATCAGGGAGTTTATATTTACGAAGAGATTCAACAACTATATTCAAAGGGCTAAGCACGGCGTTATGGTATCTCGAAAAAGCGTCCCTAAAAGCCTCATATACAGCTTCGCCTATTTCTGGCCTTTCCACGCTTCTCCCTAGGGTGTCTATTTGCTGTTTCATATTTACACATTTGCCACTGTATAGTAGTTAGTTAACCGCCTTTATAAAGCTATGTGTTTGGCCAATATTAGCCTTTTGTGGCCCGTGTGAAGGGTTTATTACACGCCTTTTATAACAATTATTATACATATTCTATGTATTTTTTAATAACAATACCGAATAGTATAGCTTTGGACATATTTAAGCTTAATTGGGACTGTAGATCCAAGAAGGTTTAAATAATTTACTGTCAAGTAATTACGGTAGGATATCATATGTCATTTTTAGGCGGTTTGGTAGTCGAAGGCGGGGTTTTTCTGTGCGCCGATGAAGCCGAAGTGAGGGATGGTGCAATAGGCACATCTGACATAGAGAAAATAAGAAGCATAAGGGACTGCGCAGTAGGTTATGTGGGTGACTCTACTTATGGGAACGGTGTACTTGATGTTTTTATTGAAAGCTTGATTCTTAACGATGATATATCTGGTTTTAATCGTCACATGGAAGAGCTTGCCAGAGCGCATGGGGGCTGTTATAATGCAAAATTCCAGCGTGTATATTTAGATCCATACGGCGTTCAGCTTAAGGATTTGTTAAGGGGTAGGACGGACTTGGACAAATCTTTGGAACAAGAACTTCTTAAGAGTTATCGCGATGTGAGGAAGAACTTTAACTCAGAGTTTCTTTTAGCAGGGTTCAATAAGGAAGAAAACAGGTTTGAGATTGGGACTTTGTTCCCTGGTGATAAGGAACATGTGGCTGTTAGTGAATACCAGAGGCACACAGGCTACTTTGTTATTGGAAAGGGCCACGAGATAGCCGACGCATACATAGATTCCGCGCTGAGAGCCCTGTCAACAGGCCATCCACCAAGACATCTGGGAGCAAGAGTGCTTGTGGATGCCATGGAAGAGGTTAAGGATAACCAGAGGGAAAAGGCAGTTGCAGGGGATGCACATTTGTTTTATTTGAACAATGATGGTGTACACCAATATCCAAAAAATGTTGGCAGCGCTATTGCAGTTATTTCAAAACTCCAGACACCCGGAGGCGTTATTAGCGATAAAAGGGCAAGGACAGCATTTAGGGACCTCATAAACCAGGAGGATCCGGAAAAAGTTGCTATGGACTTGCCTCAAGGCGCTAGGGACAAAATGTTTTTGGAACTCGTGTTGCGCAGGGGAAAGTATTTTGGGTAGAAATAACTTCTGACTTTTACAAATTATTTTATTCTCAACGATTTTATTCCACAGTGGCGGTCAAGGAATTCTTTTATTATGTTGATGTTTTTGCCGCCGCGGCCGATTATGGCTGACCTGTCCTTCATTGGCACAGAGATTTTTATTTCCTCGCCGGTGATTTCGATGTTTTCAGCTGTCGGCACCATGTTCTTTACAAGCACCTGAGGTTCCTTTGAATACTCAAAAAGTTTTACTGGCTTGCCAAGTTTCCTGCTCACATCCTTTATTGTTGCCCCATTTTTCCCAATGGCCAGCCCTATCTTTTCTGGGTCAATAAGGAAATAAATTGAATTGTCAGAAACTAAACAATCCTTCGGGTGGACCTTTGTTATGTGCTCAAAAGCCGCTATTATCCTGAACTCTTCTGTGTCTATTTTAATTGTTCCCATTGGCCACCGACTATTTACTTTTTTACACCAACTAACAAGACGTTGAAAGGCTTCCCGCAGATTTCACCTAGTTGCAAGGAGTTTCCTTCAAACTTGTTTACTTGTGTCCCTGAAAGCTTGCTGTACCTTTCCAAGTCCATAATTTTGTCTTGAGGGCAATTTGATGCAAGTATAACAGATTTCAACCCACCGACTCTCAATCCCCTAAGAACGCTATTGCTGCCTATAATCACTTTCTTCGCCTTCAATGCCTCTTTTATTTCCTTGTCAATTGCCATATAAATCAACTTAATACACAAAACCGAGGAGCTGGCCTCCTGTATTTTCTTTTTTAGCTTTATACTGGTCAATGACCCCACCGCTTGTTGTCAACAAAAGCACGCCCACATTTTCAGCTGGCAAAAACCTTTTTTCCCATTTTATTATATCGTTTGCTTGGACAGAGAACCTTGGCTTCACAACATTGCACTTGTTTATGTTGCCTAACAATTCCAGCTTGAATTTCCCTCCTTTGCCATCATCAATCAGCTCGAAGTTCCCAATGTATTTGTGCTCCTGCATGACTTTCAGTATTCCTTTGGCTAGGTTAGACGCTGGCACTGTGCACTCTTTGTGACCAACGGCTTCTGAACTTTTTATTATGCTGAACAAGTCAGCCAATATGTCATGTTTCATAAGTATCAACTAAACTTTCTGAATCCAAGTTTGTGCGCTTCCTCCCTGAAGCATTGCCTACAGTAAAGCAGCCCGTACTTTACAATTACACCGCTTGTTTTTCCGCACCTTCTGCAAATATGGGTTGTCTTCCCAAACTTCCTCTTTTTAGGCACGCAAAACTTGTTGAATCTGACCAATTTCCCGGGCTTCTCCTCAACTTGTTTTCTAGACTTTTCAAATCCCATAACCTTTTCTTTCTATTAGATTGTATAAAAGAAAACGTTAACGAAAAGAAACTCTCCTCGTTCGTTACGCCTTCCTTATTTATGCGATTGTCAACCCCCATTCTTTTTTTGCGAACTCGATGGCTTCTTCTTTTTTTATCTGGTGGTTTTTTCCAACCTTTTTTGGCCTAACCATCCTCTTCTTGATCCTGTAACCAGGCCTTTCCAGGCTCACTGCAACATCCATACCCAAGATGCCTATCTCTGGGTCGTATTTTACCCCTGGCAAACTTATGTACTCTGCAATGCCAAATGAAAAATTTCCAGTTGTATCAAACTGTGTTAGCTTCAATTTGTTTCCAAACGATTGGAATGCTACTTTTAAAAACTTCCTTGCGTCTTCGCCGCGCAAGGTTGTCTTAACACCAATTGGTCTGTGCTTTGCCATACCAAATGTTGTCCTGTCATGAGTTATTGTTGTCACAACTTTTTTCCCTGTAAGCTTTTCGAGGAGCTTTTTTGATTTTTCCAGCTCCAAACCAGACTCGCCGGCGCCTATGTTAACTGTGACTTTCACCAGCTTTATTTCTCTCAGCGGGTTTTGCTTCTCATCCATATATTAATCATTTGCCTTTTGAGCTTTTTTCTCCTCCAATCACAAAAACATAATCCTTAAGCGTTTCAACCTTTTTACCCTTTATGTCAATTGTGACGATATTTTTCCCTGTCATCTGCTTCCTGTTTGCGATTTCTACAATCTTCCCTTCTGTACCCTTGTTTTTCCCCCCAACAACTAACACAGTGGAACCGACATCCAATTTTAGGTGCTCTTGAAGTTCTTGTTCCGGCAAACCCACTTTTACAGAATCGCCTGGCTTGTACCCATTGTTTTCAGTAAGTATATTTCTCCCGTCGTGAAGGTTTAATTGTAAAAGGCCACCTTTCACCGTTTTCTTGTCTTTTATTTTGCACAATTTTTCTGAAGCCTCTTTCTCAGAAATTTCGACAAGGTCAAACCCGTTATTATTGACCAAAACTTTGTAGTGCTTTTTGCTTGCAGGGAACTCTACAATATCCATCAGTCCAACCGGGAACTTTGGATCCTTTCTCTGCTTTTTGTCAACAAGCACACCACCAGCCTTTATTACTCTCCTCGCTTCTTGGCCAGTATTGACAGCCTTTAACTGGTCCCTTAACAATATTGTCAAAGGTATAGAATTTTCAATTTTGTGTGGCCCCGCTCTCGGTTTGACTACAAAAACATTTCCTTTCTTTGCTACAGGCCAACCTTTTGGCATTGTATATCTTTTCAAGTGTCTACTCATACTTTCTCAATAGAGGGCTTTGCAGTTGTTTTTGGCGCTTCTGTTGGGACTTTGCCTTTCTTAGCCCGCGCAATAACTTCCTGCCTCCTTTTATCGTCTAGTTTTAAACTTGTGATTTTGAGATTTGACGCGTCGACTGATTTCGCGACTTCGCTTCCGTCGACCTTTTTAACTTTTATTCCAGCAATATAAACCTTTAGCTTCTTTGAGTCCACTTCTTCAATAAGCCCTTTGGTGCCTTTGAAGCCACCTCTCATGACTTGGACTTCATCGCCCTTTCTCAAAGGTATTGACCTTAACCCAAATTTTTGCCTCAATTCTTTTGACAGGTTAGCAGACAAAAACTTATGCCTAATATGCGCAGGGGCGTTGTATCTGTATTTCCTCTGCTTCCTCGGCTGCTTGCTGCTTATCCAACTTCTTGACCATGCTGTTTTCATATTAACTTCGAGCTGCCTCCAATGCTTTATGCCCGTGTGCCGCTACTATGTAATCGACATGGTCATCAAAGCGCGCTTCGCTTCCGTGTGTTAATAACACTTTCAAATCCCTACAGTCATTATCTACAAGACATACCCTATATTCAGACTGTTTTTCGCTGTCTATAATCAAAAACTCCCCTACTGCATCTCTATCGTTTTCACTGACCAAACTCACATCGTATCTTCTTGAAATCCTTTGTGGAAAATTTTGATTCATACAACTCTCGTCCCGTTATCAACCTTTTTTTCTGGATGCATTATGACGCAATCTTTTTTGTCACCGCTGGGGTCTATTGCCAACAACATCCCCTGGCTCTCTTCACCCTTTATTTTCCTTGGCTCCAAGTTAATCAGGAAAGGGCACTGCTTGCCAACAAGGCTTTCCGGGCTGTAAAACTCCGCGGTGCCAGACAGTATTTGCCTTTTCTCTTCCCCAAAATTTACTTGGAGTTTTAGCAGCTTGTCGGCATTAGGCATTTTCTCTGCGCTTTCTATTGTGCCTATCCTGATATCAAGCTTTGCGAAATCATCATATGTGATCATATTCAGACTACCACGGTGGCTATTTTTGCGACCAATGGGAACCTTTGCACAGCTTCTTTTGCAACAGGGCCTTTGATTATTGTGCCTTTAGGCTCATTTTTTTCGTTAACAATGACCCCGGCATTATCATCAAAACTCACCCTCAAACCGTTTGGCCTTCTGAACTCTTTTCTTTGCCTTATAACAACAGCTCTCCATACTTGGTGCCTGACATTTTCAACACCAACTGCAACCTTGCAACTGACAAGGTCTGCAACCCCAGCTTCTGGCCTCATTCTTCTCCTTCCTTTGAAACCAAAAACCGAGATTATTTCTAATTCCTTGACGCCACTATTGTCTGCGCATCTCAGTTTTGAGCCCACTTGCAATCCTTTAGTAACACTAGCTGCAATTTGCTTCATATCAAGATTTCAATTTTTGTAAATTACCATCCTCTCCAAAACAGTATTTACTCTGTTGCAATCAGATGGTATTTATCTTTGTTTTTATGATGCGTGACCGACTACCACAAAACCTTTTGTTTTTGATATTGGCCTGCATTCTGCGATTATGACTTTGTCGCCTTCTGCGGCGTGTATGCATTTTGGGTTGTGCGCCCTGATGCTGCTCTTCTTTCTTGCATACCTTTCGTATTTTGGGTAATATAAATTATACGGCCATTCAACGGTCACCGTGTTGGTAGCTTTTGCGCTTTTTACGGTGCCTGTGAAAACTCTTCCTCTAATGGAAAGGTTTCCATGCCATGGGCATTTTACATCAGTACAACTGCCTTGTGGCGGGCTCAAATTAACACCAATATCTGTCTTAGCCATAGATACAATAATAGTACTGCACTATTTATAAATAGATATTCTACCAGCCACTTAGCTTCTTTTTGACGCGGTCTTCTGGCCTCGAAACCAACAGCTTGCCTTCCACGCGCACACATACCCCAGTAGGCAAGCAAAAATTGAACACACACTGGTCCTTTACAGCGGTTTTCTCGCCTTTTTCTGTGCTTATTTTTAAGGTCTGCCTGCTCTCGTCCACAACCTTCCCGTGCAAACCTATAATTTGCTTGTTTGTGGAATCAGCTACAGTAACCTCTAAACCAATCAGTTCGTGCCTAAGGATGTTTTGGGGAGTGACCATAGTCAGTTAGATAAAACTCTTTTTAGCCTCTCTCTTATTTTGTTTATATCATCAACATTTAGCTCTGAAATTATTTTCTCTACAGTAAGCATAAACTTTGGTGCCGACTCTATGTTTTTATTTATCTCCTCTATAGAAAGCAGCCTGTTTGTATAATAGACAAGGTCTACCCTCTGCTTCTTTGAGTTTTCCAGCTCCTTTAAAAGGCCTTCAGAAAGTTTATCGTCAAATAAGAGTCTGATTAAATTAATTGAACAGTCATGTATTTCGCACACAATCCCGCACTTTTGTAGCAGTGCATAAATAGAATGATATCTAGCATAGTATGCCGCATCAACGGCCCAATCGTATAATTCTGCCCCCGCATTCAGATTCATTGACTTTAGTGAATTGTTGGATTTTTTAAGATAGGCATCAGACAGATTGTCGTTTGGCTTTACTAACTTTATGCCTTTGTTTTGCTTCGAACACCACAAAATTTTGCTTTTCAAATCCTTATTTTCCATAATATCTCCAGAAAATATCCACAAACAGTTCTACATTATTTAAAATAATGTGATTTTTAAGTATCTCAACGGCCAGATTATCCCTCTCTGTAATAGCCATTTCAAATTCCTCCTGCGTCGATTTTTGTACTTGAAGCTTAAGATTATGACGCGAGAAAAACTCAGATGCCCTGTCGACTATTTCCTTTTCTCTCTTACCTTTCACAATAAACATGTCAATGTCGCTTTTTTTTGTCTCCTCGCCTTTCGCATAGCTCCCAAAAAGTAGAACGGGTGTGCTCATCAAAGATTGGGAAAACTCTGTCAGAAGTTTTTTAAATATGAAATGCTTTTCCAACAACCTTCTTGTTTTAATGGATTCAGCATTCCTTATATAATCCTTTGCGATAACATTTGAAAGGTTAAGAAAATACTGTTTGCTTTTCCCTACAACCTCATGGTTAACTATGCCAGCAAACTCGAGCCTTTTAACTGCAAGTAGAACTGTTCTATGGTTTTTATTGATACGCCTGGCTATTTCCCTGATATGGATTTTGGTTTTGTAGTTGGACAGGTACAAACCGATAATTTCCATTTCAATTGGAACTTTTTCCATGTATACTTTTTTATCCATATGGATAACTTTGTATCCAGTTACTTAAATACTTTTTGATGGTTATTTCCTACAACTAGAGTCCGATCAAGCTCTGCTCAGAGGCTGAGCTATCCACTAAGACAGGATATAGACTTTATAGCTCCACTAGACCTAATAAAATATCATAGTTTTATAAGCACCGGGTTAGAAGACCATAGTAGGAGCCTCATTATGGATTTGGACAAAAAAGACATCAAGGCGTTGTCAGCAGATACAAGGGTAGCGATTTTGAAAAGTTTGTCTAGGCGAAGGAAGATGCCTGCTGAGCTTTCCAAGGAGTTTGGTTTGGCAGCTTCCACAATAACTGAACATTTGAAACATCTGGAAGACAGCCAGCTTGTCGCGAGAAAATCAACTGGCCACAAGTGGATTTATTATGAACTTACAGACAAGGGTTCAAATGTGCTTGCACCAAAATTCCCAATCAATATTGTTTTGAGTTTGGCCGGAGGCATTCTCGTTGTGTTTGGCGTTTTATACCAACTCCTCCCAAAAGCAGCTTACAGGGCTCTTGGTGCTTTGGAAAACACCGCGAAATCTGTTGCTGACATAACAACGCAAAAAATAGCGCCGCAAGCAACCGGCCTTGTCAATATAGACCCTTTTGTGATAACATTGTTGGTTATAGGGTCTATACTAATTGTTTTTGGTTTTTATAGAAAGTTCAAAAAAATGCAGTGAACATTGGTTTTATAACATTTTGCACCAATATAACCTATTTGATTATGGAAAGGTTTATAGAAAAACTTTTGGGGTCAGAACTATTTAGCGAGGAGTTTTCTGCTTCTGGAAGAGTGCTAACAGTCGAGGCGGATAAAGTTTCGATACAGATTACTGATTTTCCTACTTTGAGCGGTTCACCTGCAAAAGGTGTTACTGGAGTTGGCTATCATGACACCAAACTGGATGTACAACTTGGTCAAACACCAAAGCTTGTTTTGCTTCATGGTGAAAATGCTGATATTAGCAGGATTGTGATGGACGAGGGCTCTAAAAAAAGGTTTTTGGGTGTTGTGAACAAAGGCGCTGTTGATGTTGTTTATTCCATGGACAGCCCAAGGATAAAAGCTGTTAAGGGCGAGGGAGAATTCGTGTTTCAGTATGTTGGATGGGAACAAGTTGATAAAGCCGATGCGCCTGTTGTTAAGCCAGAGAAACCCGCTGCCGTTCCAAAAGCAGCAGACTTAGTGGCTAAACATGTTCTGGGTAAAGCAGAAGGATCGGCGATGGATACTGGCTCTGAACCTGCTATAGGTAAAGTGGAAGAAGGCGATGGACCAGTAAAAAAGTTATATTCAAGGCCAACTCTGCAAGAGATAGATCTGAAAGATAAAAAGATAACAAAGGATGACTTCAAAAAAGTTTCCGGAAAAGGAGAGAGAACAGTGTACCAATATTTTTGGATGAGGCGGATAGAGACACCAACATTTAATGACCTTGCTAATTATCTTGTGAAAATGAAGGCGACAGATGAAGAGAGAAACCAGGCGGAGGGAAGGTTTGTGGATTTTATTGTTGATTATCTGGGAAGTGTAGAAACAGATACTCAAGGGCTTGAAGCAGGAAGTGGCGAACAAGGAATTGATGCTGAACCATATGTTGATAATGATAAACGCCGAACTCGACAAGCTGACGGAGAACATGGATCTCCAACTAAAGGTCTAGAAATTGATGATACAATTAGCATTAAAGAAATGTTATCCCTGGCAGGAGTGCACAAGGTCACATTATTTCGCCATATAAAAAAATATGGGATTGAGAAGCACCCAGGATTAGGTATGTATAACAGGCCACAATTCATGGAGTACCTTACTAGAAAAGATCTGGGAGAGCCTTTAGAATTAGACTTGAATGGCCAATATCTGCCTTTGGTTCCTGTAGCAAGGGCTTTGCGGATTGAATTACAAAATCTTAGAACAACTCTTGAAGGGCGCAGTGATATTGAACTTAATGACGGACAAGTTAATAGGGATCATTTTGAAAAATTTGTGGTTAAGTTTATAGGATCACAGGCAAGGCCAAAAGCAGAAACGGCTCTCTTGGTTATCGGTTATGGGAGAGACAGGATCGCCAAAATTTT
>DATDTO010000086.1:0-3108 GCA_035290825.1 archaeon | reverse complement strand
TTATGGAGCCATCCGCTACTACCCAAGCCGCCTAATAAAAAACATAATGTCCGCCGTTGTCGACACAGCCAAAAGGGGAATAGGCTACGCCTCCGAGTCCATGATGACGATTTCCAAATACCTAACCAACATCAGGGAGACACAAGAATACATAAGGGACATCCTCTCAGAAACCGTCAGCTCGATGAAATTCCAGGCATACATTTTGACCCCGATGATCACAGGTTTAATAGTGTCAATGTCCCAGGTCATAACCGATGTACTAGTGAAGCTAGGCCAAGGCCTGTCGTCTGTAACAGCAGGTGCTGGTGGGGTGGCAGATTCAATAAAGGTCAAAGGAATTTTCGGCGATGTGGACAAGGCAATACCGCCTGCTATATTCCAGCTGATTGTGGGGGTTTATTTGGTCGAAGTTGTCCTGATACTCGCCATATTCCTGACAAAAATCCACTACGGCAACAACCAAATAATACAAAGGAATTCTGCTGCCAAGATGCTGATAGTTTCGATGGTTGTTTATGTGATGGTGTCCTTAATATCCAGCATGATGTTCTCAGGCTTGATAAGGAACGCGCTTTCAGGCATCGTAGGTGGATAGCACACTTTTATTTCTCCAACAACATCTTATAGTTATGGAAATAACAAATCAGGAAGAGCAAGTGCAAATACTTACTTTCGGTTTTATATTCACCATGGCAATATTGCTGATTTTGATAGCTGTCTTGTTTTTCTTCTTCTGGAGCCACGGCATTTCAGGAAACCCAACAAACATAACTCCATCCTTCTCGACACTTGTGCCGCCAAGCCCTTGAGGTGTGATCTAAGTAACACTTAAAGCCCCAGGCGAGAGTCGAACTCGCGGCCTTTGCCTCTTTGGGTTTTTTCCGTCAACGCTTTTGTATCAGCAAAAGGGTTGTTACCAAGGCAACGCTCTACCATTGCTCACTTTCTAGTGCAGGTTCGTGTCTCGTACCCATTTGAAAAGACACGAGACATCTCAGCATTCACATGATAGTGAGATGCTGACTTTGATTTACGCACCGAAAGAAGTGCTGAGCCACTGAGGCAATTGTCTGTCTTGATTACCATTATATAAATACTCAAGCAATATTAATCTACCTATAGACCGACACTGATCCACAGATCAGCGTCCACTCTGTGTGGGGTCTTTGTCTAATATACCCTCTTTCTTTTCAAAAAAGAAAGAGCCTTATAACCCAGAAAGAAAAGGTTACAAATAAGGTTGGAGAAATCCAAGATTTGGACATTGGTAGGATAGCAGGCTCCAAGCTCGTTGGAGCTATGAGGTTTTTTGAGATTCTCAAAGAATCAGTGACATGAAGAAACCTGCGGATGGGGGTTCGATTCCCTCAGACCCCATTACTCCTTTTAAGTAATGACAAAAACAAGCTTTATAAAGCCTGATTTTAAAGATAGAATATGAACAATAGAGCCTTGTCTATTGGTGTCGTGGTTATATTGGCAGTAGTTTTAGTCTTCGTAGCCTTGCCTTTATCCCAGCCAACAGCTGAAGTCATAGTGAAGCAGCCTCTGAACTTCAAGATCGCGACCATGGCTGTGTGCCAGGAAAAGGATGGCCAGAACTTCTGCGAAGACAAGCTTTTCTACAAATGTGGAGATGAGGTAAAAGAGGTTTCAGGCCCTATAGTTTGTGACGGCAAAACCTATAATTTTGATTTGGACAAGTTGGGATCAGGAACTTTTAACCCTAACTGGTCAGATCCAAGGGACGCTGATTTCGTCGCCAACTGGATAGCTGAGAAATAGTTCACAGTTCGCCTTATAAAACTAGGCTGTTAGATTTCATATGGTAAGACAAGAAGCGGTGGACAGATTGAGAACATTGGGTGTTTTCACAAGACAAGTCGCAGAAAGCGCAGAGATATTTGAAAGATATGGGGATGTCGACGGTATATCTGAGGGGATTTCAAGACCCGGTTGGACAGTTGGTACACAGCAGTTTATCTATTTTCATCTGGGGGAGATATTAAAAAACCCTGACTATAGAGCCGTGTTTTTAGATGAAGCCCAAAAACAACTTAGGGATACAGGTGTACGAAGCGAACATATAGAAGAGTATTTCCAGTCTGGTGCTGATCCATCACTTGTATTTTCTGTCAGACATGGGGAAGAGTATGATCGTACTGTGAGATCCACTTTTGTTAATGCAGCCGATGCATTTGCCCTTCGTAAAATACGAGGATGGCTAGGTTTTGAATAGTTCACAACTCAAACTCAAACAATTTGTACTTTACCTTGATTTTAAACCCCGCATCTTTTAACTTCTTAATCTTCTCGGATTTTCCACCGCCCTTTAAAATATTTCCTGCAAGCCCCATCTCTACAATCGCAAATGGGTCCTTCACATCTATTTTCAATTCCTTGTTGTTGAGGGTTATGTCAAGCAGCGGTTTGCCGTTTACAGAAACCTGCGCCTCACCGCTACCTTTCAGAGTCTTCAGAATATCAGCAAGTTTGAGGTTTATCATTGGACGCACAGAGTTATGAAAAACCTATTTCCACTTCCCTTTCTTTTTCCCTTCTTTCTGCCTGACCAAAGTTATCTCAACTTCGCCGCTCAGCTTGACTTGTGTGTTGCCTAGGCTGAACTGTATTCCGCTAAGGTTGAGTTTTGTTGAAGTCTCTTTGCCTTCCATGAATTCCAGCGCCTTTAAAAGAAGCTGTTCCTTGTTTTTCAAAAGTTCTTCCAAAATATCCATATAGTATTAGACAGACATGAGATGCCTGCCCTACACCTCCACTTTGTTTAATATATAATAAGGGACTAGACTAAATAAATATAGCGTGGATTATGGAGAATATTGTTGTTGGCAGGGACGAAGACGATGAAGCCAAGTATGGTGAGACAGGGACTGTTTTTATTGGGAAACATCTTGTTGGCGAAGGCGACGAAGCCCACACAACCAACCCTGTTTTAATGGATGTTGTCAAGCCGCATATCGTGCTTGTTGTCGGAAAAAGGGGGACGGGGAAGTCTTACTCAGGCGGCGTCATAGCAGAGGAAATAACCTTGCTGCCAAAAATCGTGAAAGAGAATTTAGCTACAGTAATAATAGACACAATGGG
>DATDTO010000085.1:0-7442 GCA_035290825.1 archaeon | reverse complement strand
TATTATGGGATCAGAGCATTTTTGATCCAACAGCGAGGACTGTGGATGCTGTGGTGGATCCAAAGGATATAATAAGCGAATCAGAGGAAAATAATAATATAGCATTAACACATACAATAACCGGCTTGCCTGGGGATCCGTGCACTAGCAGCTCGGACTGCTTAAAACAATACTGTACGAGTAACAGGGTTTGTAGTTGAGAGGTCAATGTATGAACAAAATAATATTGTTTGGTTTGTTGGTTGTCGCGGTAGTTTTGGTTAGCGGTTGCGCGCAACAAGCGGCGACTTTGACAATTACCTCGCCTACAGAAGGGCAGGAAGTTGTTGGGCCAGACGTCACAATCAAGTTTTCAACTAGTTTAAAAGTAGTTGCGCCTTCTGACAAGAATGTAGAAGGTGAAGGCCACTACCACATGTTTGTGGATGGTGGAACTTACATACCAGTGTCAGCAGCTGAATATACAATAAAAGGTTTGGCTGCAGGGAACCACACAGTAAAGGTTGAGTTGCACAAGAATGATCATACAGCAGTTGGTGTTGAGAAGACCGTCAAGTTTAAGGTAAAGGCGGCTGCAGTACCTCTTACAACAGGGACCAAAGGAAGCCTAGTTGAAGCCATTTCTGGTGAAGGCACAAAGACAGCACCAAAAACAGTTGAGCCACCACCTTCTTTCCCAACAGGGAAGTTTGTGGGAAAATAATACAAAAACAAAGGTTTAATATGTGGGATTTCTTTGGTGAAGATTTTGATTACTTCAGGCAAGTTTTCAATTCTTCAAAAGGCTTTGACGGGATATTTTTCTGGACCGAACATTATGATGGCGCTGACATGAAAGGTTATGGCTTTTTCGGCAAAAAATCAGAGGCATTAATTGATGGGAATTTTTAGAAGTAATACCTACATAATGAATTTATATTTCTTATTGCCAACTAATTTGATATGCATGCAGAAGTTGATTCGGACAAATTGGAAACTAGAGGGGAGGGACTGAAGCCAGAGACAAAAAGGACGGCGACAAGCATGTACGGCGGCAGGATAGTTGTAGTCTGCCCTTTGCCGTTTTTCAACTCCTTTTTTGCAGAAGTCCTGCCTGAATATTTCAGGTCAACAGAAATTGATATTTTTGACCGCATCGAACCTGAAAGCCAAGGCCTTGCAGACTCAAGGGAACAGGCAGCCGCACATAGACCTTTTCTGGTCCTAGACTTTCAAAGGGTTATGGCAACAGAAGATGTTGAGGAGGTTGACCATATAGGACTGTATGGGAAAAGACAGGCGCTGATAAGGGCGGCCTATAAAGACAATCCGAGGGCAGAATCTTTTGCAAAGGATGGATTGGTTCTAGATGATAAAACCGGATGGGCGACTATATTGAATGAACTTGGAGGGCCAGGAAATCCAGTTGAAGGTGGCTTTAGCCAGTCATGGATGAAGGCAGGAAGGGATTCTATAATTGTGGTTAAGAAAGATGTTGTAAAGCCTTTTGGTTTCTATGGCTCATGGGCCTCCAAGAATAATGTTCCGCATTACGGCGTGGTTGAGTGTGTTAGCACAGCTCTTTTTGAGGGCGACCATGAAACTATAATTGAAAAGTCGCCAGAACTTTATGAAACTGGCTTAAGGCATGATTTTTCCAGGCTTGCATCTGGAGCTAGAGCAACACATACTTACCACCCACAAAACTATGCATCTGGACTGAAATTTTTCCAAAAAACAATCGTCTAGGATTAAAATTTACTGTTTCGCACAAATATCTTTTCCCTTTCTGTCAAGGATTTCTTGCTTGATGTAGATGTCTTTGCCTTCGCGCAGTGCGGTTGCGATGGCGTCTGTTGGCCTTGAATCCAGGCTCAGTATTTTGTCGCCTTGCCTGACAATTAATCTGGCGTAGTAAATCTCGTCCTCTTCTTTTTCTATTTTAGACTGGAGCAACTCTATGTTGTAGTTCTCAAACAGCTCTGCAATCAGGTCATGGGTTTGTGGCCTGAAGTCCGTGACATTGCCTAAACCAATTAATATGGAGTAAATTTGCTGTTCAGTCGGTGTCATTATCACGCCTTTGCAGCCAGAGCTGACAACCAAAGAAGTCTCAACAACATCTATGTTGGCTTTCACAAACCCGTCGAGCGAAAGCGCTTGCAGGTTGGCTATAGCCGCTGTTGGCTGCTTGGAAGTCGGCTGGCTTGTTTGTACAAATTGGTTCAATACTATAGAAGTTGCGCTGAGTATTATTGCAATAACCGCGATAACCAGCACATAGGCATTATATCTGCCCGCTTTTTTGGAGACCATATAATATTACGCACTTTAAAGACTTATAAATATATGGAAAAATATTATGTTATAGAGGTACTATGACTAAAATTGTTCTTACCACTGACCAGACGTTGCTGAGCCATTTCCATGACATACCTTTAGGTAATTTTTTGAGCTGCATGCCGGCGGAGTCTGTGCCAGATGCGTTTTTTAATTTTCTCACACCATACCTGCCTGCAAAACAGGATGGCTCTTCAAAATTTGCGCCGTATGGATTTAGAAAGGTTGAAGCTTCTTTGCTTAGAAATTTTAAAAGGGAGGATGTTGTTGTTGCCCACCCGAAGTTTTTGAATAAGTTTATAGGGCCAGACACAGAGATTGTTGGAATTTATTCCATGGACCCATTGGGTTTAGGGCCAGTTAGCATGATGTACAGCTGCAATAAGACAGCCTATACAAAAAAGAGGTTTACAGAGCTTGTGCAACAACTGCCTAAAGGACCACAGTACAAATACAAGGTTGTCTGCGGCGGACCAGGCGTGTGGCAACTGGATTTCAACAGGCCTAAGATGGATGAGCTTGGCATAGATTATATTGTGATGGGCGAGTCAGATGTGCAGGCGCCTGCAATATTACAGGAAATAATACAGGGAACAGCTACAAACAGGGTAATAAAAAACACCAGGGCACCGAGGATAGAGGACATACCAGCAATAGTTGGCGCCAGTTCTGAGGGCATGGTTGAATGCATGAGGGGCTGCGGCCGTGGCTGCCAGTTTTGTGAAGTCACTTTAAGGCCAAACAGGTATATGCCTTTTGAGCTTTTGGAAAAGGAAATAAATGTGAACATACAAGCTGGTATGAGTAGGCTGATGATACACACAGATGACTTGTTCATGTATAAATTTGAGGACAGGTCAAGCTTGAGCCCAAATTGCGATGCGATTGTTGAGCTATTCCAATTCCTTACAAAGATAAGGGGGCTAAGTTACATCTATCCTTCACACGGAAGCATCTCACCAATAGTGGCAGAACCAGAGCTTATACCAAAACTTTCCCAAATACTTGGCGCTGGACCAGAAAAATGGATTGGAATACAGCAAGGTTTGGAAACAGGCTCGCCAAAAATAGTGAAAAAATATATGCCGCTAAAAGTCAAGCCACTGAACCCAGATGACTGGCAGGAAATTGTTTTGGAATCTTTGACTATACTAAACAAAAACTATTGGTCGCCTGCTTACACATTGATTACCGGCCTTCCAGATGAGACAACAGACGATGTCCTTCAGACAATAGACCTTGTAAACAAGATGGACGCTTTGCCAATAGGCAACTTCACTTTAGCACCGCTATCATTTGTCCCAATTGGTGTGCTCAGAGGACAAGGATATTACAACAGGGAAGAGATGATAGACGAAGCAAGGTTTAACCTGATTTATGCTTGTTGGAAGCACAATGTAAAGTGTATGAATAAATATCTGCTACTCGGGATGAGGAACACAGGCGCTGTTTTCAAGCCGCTAATCTACATGGCAACCAAGCTAGGGCAGAAAATTTTCATGAACCAATTCGAAGCTTATGGGAGAAAAAGGGGATTTGAGGTCTGGAAACCAGAAACAAACCTAAAAGTCGCTGTTTCTGTTTAGCTTTTTCTCTTTTACACGACTTCGCATCTATTTATAAACTCTAGCTCTCATATTATTGTAATCCGATTTAGATTTTTATGAGGCCGGCACTAAGATCAAGGTCATTGAGGCAACTCAAGAAAAGCACGCCAGGAGGCAGGCACACAACATTGTATGAAAGGAGGAGGCCAGAAACAGCCAAATGTGCCTCTTGCAAAGGAAAGCTTTCCGGCGTCCCGAGCTTAAGACCTGCAAAGTTATCCAAATTAGCAAAAACAAAACACAGCCCAAACAGGGCATATGGCGGCAACCTTTGCCATTCATGCCTAAAAGTCAAGATCAAGGAAAGGGTTTTAAATCTTGATTAGTATATTTGATTCACTATGACATTATTTGAAACTGGACGAGTGTGCATAAAAACTGCAGGAAGGGAGGCAGGCAAACTTTGCGTTGTTCTAAACAAGGCTGAAGGGGATTTAGTTTTAGTCACTGGTCCAAAATCTTTGAGCGGCGTGAGGAGAAGGAATTGCAGCGTTACACACCTAGAGCCTTTGCAGGCAAAGATAAGTTTGAAGGCAGGCGCAACTGATTCTGATGTTTTAGATCTACTGAAAAAAGAGGATGAATTATTGAAGAAGTTGAATTTGAAAGTCCCAACAGCCGAGGAAATCAAGAAGGCTGAAGAATTGAGAAAACAAAAGGACGCAGCCAGAAAAGAGGCTGAGAAAAAGAAAGTTGCTGAAAAGCCAAAAGAGGAGAAGGTTGCTGATAAGAAAGAGGAAAAACCAGCCGAGGCCAAAAAAGAGGAGCCAAAACCCACAGAGAAGACTGAGGCGAAAAAAGAAGTTTCTGAAAAACCAAAGGAAGAGAAAAAACCTAAGAAAGAAGCAAAGAGCAAATGATTAAAAGCTTATTCTATAAAATTAAACATGGAAATTGTTTATAGGGCTTTGGATCTTTTTAGATTTGTCCAAGGTGAGATACAGGTTGGAATGGCTCTAGGCCACTTCGGACGATATCTTGTCACAGGAGATGAGATTTACTTGAGGTTGGCTGGACAAGAGTTAGAAGAAGCTGACAGAAATGGTGTGAGCACAGAATATGCGAGGGATTTTATAAGTAGATACCAATTATAAACAGCTTATTCTAAATTAATTCATGAAGAAAGTTTTGAATGTCCCCTTCAGAAAGCAAGTCCTGGCAAACAGCTGTTTTCCTGCTTGTGTGAGGATGGTGCTTAGGTATTATGGTGATGATATTGATGAAAAAATTCTCTCTAAAAGGTCTTCGCTACCAGGCCACAAAGGCTGCTGGGATGTGAAAATAGGCCCAATACTCATCAAAAAAGGGTACAATGTAACAACCTTTTGGGACGGCTCGATAGAAGAATGGGTACCAAAAAGCAAGTTGATCAGGGCACATGAAAAACAATATAGAAAGGCCATTGAACAGGGATTAAAACACAAAAATGGCGCCACTGTTTCTCTCATTAAAAAGTTTATAGACAATGGCACGCCAGTTTTAACTGAAATTAGTTCTGACAGATTCTATAGAGAAAATCTTGGATATACTCACATGATTGTTATTTTTGGTTATGATAAAAGCGGCCTTTATTTCCATGATCCAGACAAAAAACATGGCGACAAAAGCAGGAAAATCTCTTTTGTTAGGTTTAGAAATTGCTGGGAGAAGATTTCCAAAGATTCTGGAAGGTCGATGTTCGTGATAGAGAAGTAAAATCTCAAGGAAAATATTAAATATGAATGTTACTGTTAAAGGATCAAAAACTGAGGGCAAAGGCGTTTTTGCAGGACAGGATTTTAAACGGGGAGAAGTTGTGTTAGACTGGAGCGATTCTCCGATATTAACTCCGAAACAGGCGGAGAAAATACCAGAAGAAGATAAAAAGTATATTTATTATGATGGGAATAAGCAAGTTCTGGTTAAACCCCCTGCAAGATTCGTTAATCATTCATGCTATCCTAATACATTTATCCACAATTTTTCTGGAATAGCAAAAAAGGATATTAAAAAGGATGAAGAAATCACTGAAGACTATTCAAAAGAAAATAACCCTAGTCTTAGAATTAAATGTAATTGTGGAAGTAAAAATTGCAAAGGAATTATCAAAATAGATTAGTATATTTAACTCTTACCTTAAAGGCTCCTAGACATGTGCACGACTTCGACGCCGCCGACGTGTTCTATTGCATTAAGCTGATCCTCTAATTCGTCCATTTTACCGTCTTCTTCCGGAACTAGGAATGTAGCCTTTACAGCTTCGATACCAAAGCCAATAGGCTCTTTTTCAACCCTTTTTGGCCCAAAAGACTCGACAGCAGACTTTACAGCCTCGAAATGCTCCATGTCTTCTGGAATTATTTTGAAAACGACAATCACTGATCCGACCATATTTTACTCACTTAGCTTATTTTTGTAAACCTTTCTTTTAATATAAACTTTTTCTTTGGAAAGAAAAAGTTTAAGGACCTGAAAAGCCGCAACCTGCGCACTTGTACTTGTTTATCATCCTTTTACACTTGCCGCATCTCACAATTTTTTCCTTGCCGCAGCTAGGGCAGTCAAATTCAATCCAGCTTGTGTCCACCGCGACGCTTACACCGCAACTGTTACAGTTCATATTCTATCCTTTTCTTTCCCGAAAGAAAAGTATACAGTACCCCAAAGAAAGGGTTTACACCTTTTGATTCGGCGAATAAAAGATTATACCTTATTTAACATGCATATATTTAAATATAGTAATAGACTCAAAAAAACAAAACATATACGGGCCCGTAGTTTAAAGGCACGAAACAGGTAATGGAGAAATTGTATAGAGACCTGTTTCCACCCGAAAACTGGATAGAATGGAGGATTGCGGATCCTTTGATCGGAGTTCGAATGTCTAGCCTTTCTTTCGAAAGAAAGGCTACAGTACCCAAAGAAACAGTTTACACATACTGTTGTGTCAAAACACAAGACTGAAAATCTCCGCGGGCTCGTTAACGATTTAAAGCCTTTGACTAAATTAATGTATGAGAATATTGGATAGTATACAAAACAGTATTTACAGATTAGAACTATTTGCTAGACATGGAGATTATTCTGTTGGTCCTAAAAGGCCACAACCTGTACAAACAGCTCAGATATTAGAAGCGAAAAATCAGGCTGATTATAGGGAAAGTGTTCCAACCCCGCAGGATATTCAATTACAAAACAAGGCTGCTGGATTGGGTAAACATCTGGATGTGATTGCTTAACCTTTTAATGTTTATTACTATTTCTAGATATGTATTCCACTAAACTGAGGGTAAATATAGTCGGCGCAGGCCTTGCCGGGATAATAACTGGACTAAGACTGGCATATGAAGGGTTTAAACCGGTTGTTTTTGATAAACAGAAAGAGTTAAGGGATGCGACAAGTTCTGGCGCGGTTAGTTTTAATTCTTTGCACAAGCTATATTTGGAGACGGGGTTTGATTCAACACGATATAAGCTGAACGATGTTAAAGGTATGAGGGTCATTTACCCTGGAGGTGGGATTGTGACTTTACGCAA
>DATDTO010000084.1:0-6001 GCA_035290825.1 archaeon | reverse complement strand
TTTCAGATGCACAATTACCAATAATTTTGTAGTTCAAGATGTTAGAAATAAAGCCTATGGTTTTCTGGCTTTGTATTAAACCTATAGCCTCTACAATATCAACTTGGGTATTTTCGTCTGTTTCTTTTTCAAAGGCTTTGATGAAAACATCAGCTAAGACATCTTCTACCAACGCGTCTTTTTGTATGCCTTTTGATGCTATTTCAGATGGTAGGTCTGTTAGGAACTTTTTATCTTGTTTATCCAAGTCACCATAAACTGAACCTACTACAGATAACAAGAAATCAGTTTCTAGGCTGGTTATTCTTGTTATTGCGTCCAAATTATTGCTCTTTAAAGGCAGCTTTAACTGTGACACTTCTGGCGGCGGCGTTGGTGTAGGTGATGGTGTTGGGCTTGGACTAGATGTTGGTTGCGTTAACTCAAGAACATTGGTTTGCAATGTATCATCAGAAAATGTCCCGTCATCATCAAAAACCCTTAAAGTGACTGTATATACACCAGGTTTTGAATATGAATAGGAGTTTGGCGGGAATTGTGGTGCCTGTCCTGTTAGATTTGCTTTTTCTTTGTCTGGATCAAAAGACAACCCATCGCTTGCATCTACGTCCCAATAAAAGAAAGTTTCATCATAATCACCTGCATAAGACCCGCCTCCGTTGAAGGGGACTTTCTGTCCTTGTTGCACTGTTATGTCATTACCTGCATTCGCTTTTGGGGGAACATCTTTAACAGTTATTATATGTTCGGTTCTGGCTGTTCTGTTTGAGGGATTATCAGACGCCAAGCCACCTACACCTAGGACAGCTACAGTGTAAACACCTGCATTTGTAAAAGTTTTGGTAGTTGAGCCTTTACCACCGTTAGACTTTCCCACTAGCTCAAAGTTACTTACCGTCGGTAAACCGTTTTTAGCTGTATCAAAATTGAAAAGGTATATTGTTGTATCTTCTTCGCCTGATGGTGCGCCTACAACTGTTAACCACACATCCTCGCCTTCTTTTATAATGTCTGTATTGGTTGTCATTGTTAATTCGAAATCTTTTGGTGATGTGCTAACTGATGGAGATGGTGTAACTGTCGGGCTGGGTGTTGTTGACGGACTCATAGAGGGTGTTGGGCTAGGAGTTGCTGTAGACGATGAGCTAGGTGTTGGGGAAGGAGTGGTTGTTGGTGTTGGACTTGTTGTAGGGGATGGGCTACCTGTTGGTGAAGGTGTTGGAGATGGTGATGGCTGAACAACATTTTTTATTGTCCCTAGCCTGACATCATCAAACCATATTCGGCCAGGATACCTGATGCCGCCAAATCCAAATTTGCCTGTTGCCCAGTCCTTTGATGTTGTTGAATCGAACATGTTGTCCCTTGTAAGTACGCCCAAACTCTTTCCGTTCTCGTCCCATATTTCCACCTGAATTTCAGTTGAAGAAAGCCATCTCACCTCTACATCATACCATTTATCGTAAAATACATCGACAGCCAAACCTATGCTATCTTCTATTCCGTTAACAGCCCTCCTGATGTAAATCGTTTTGTACAATGTATCCAATGAAACGTAATAGGTATTATTCTTGTCTTGATAACCAACATAAATTAAAGAATATCTTTGTTTGCTTCCGCCGCTAGGCTGTCTAAGCTTCGTTCTTATTGATTTTCCTGGAGTCGCGACAGAATCCAAAGTTATTATAGCGCTGTCATTCGCATTTTTTAGAATATTGTTCTCAACAAACCACTGCCCAGTTTCCACTGTCCAACTGGAATCTCCGGTATATTTATCATCAAACTTGGGTTTGTTTGTTGGGAATGTTTCAACTTGCTGGTACTCTACATCTAATTTTGCTGGCGGCTTGGCGTTTGGATACACCTGCTTGTATATTGTCTCTACATCAGAATCCGGTAAAGCCCTATTCCAAACCGCGACATCATCAATCAAGCCATTAAAACTATTTACAAAGTAATCTGGCCGGCCTGTGCGTGTAGCTCCTATTACAACCCTTTCATCGCCTTTCTCAAGGTTTTCCGGTGGTGATGACTGAGAAGTGTCTATAACCTGCAAGTATCCATTCAGATAAAATTTAGCTATGTTGCCATCCACTGTGATGACAGCATGGTTCCACTCGCCAAGTTTGAATGGAATTCCTGGGTAGTATCTTCCGCCTATCCTTCCTTTTGTACTACAATCGGATTCACTGACAATAACCCTTCCATTTTGAATGTCTATTTTAGGATTATAGAAACAGGTTGAAGTATGTCCTCTGTGAAACAAGGTTTGCCACGAAAGACTGTCTGTCTTGAACCACAAGGACACAGTATACCTATCCTCTTCAGCCGTGTGATTGCCTAAAAATATATAATCAATATCCTCATCAAACTTGTAGGCTTGGCCAAATAAACCATTAACTGGAGTGGCTCCTCTAACATCTCCGTCTAGATTGCCTGCAGAATCTTTTGCATCGCCATCGAGCTTCCAATAATTTACTAAGCCATCCTGTGGCAATCCAGAGGACTGGCTGTAAACACCGACCACAAAAGCTAACAGCACAGCTACAGTTATTACACCGCTGTATGTTTTAGTTGACCCTTTCATAATCAATTATTTTTCAAAGACACCTGTTTTTCAAACTCTTTTGTTATTGTTCCGCCCAACGCTGTGACTTTTATTTTCAGATCCACATACCCATTGTCGCCATTGATAGTTGGAGTCACGCTTAGCCTGCTATTTGTCAGTTTTGTTTCTCCTTTCTTGAAACTAACCGGATCTTCCAAAGTAACTGTGTTTGTCCCATCCGTTGTTTGTATTATCAAACCTATAGCCAATAACTGGTTACCGTCAGCGCCCCTGAATTCAGACGGATCCAGACTATTTGTTATTGAAACCATCGGTTGGTAAACACCATTTCCAAGGTCGTTGAGTATTATCTCATTCAAAACAATTTCCCCGCCGGCTTCTTTAGCTTCTTGCCCTATATCTCCCAATGTTGTAAGGTGGATCTTGTTATTTACTATTTTGTTGTTTGTGGAATCCTGGACTTCAATACCGCCTATTGAATTGATTTCCATGTCGCTCACAGTAGAGTCTTCTACATTGGTTAGCTTGACGCCGACAATGTAATTGAACAAAACAAAGTTCTTGATTGTGACCCCAGACCTGCCCTCCGCCACTATTCCATATGCAATACCGCCGCCATCTATCCTTTTCCCTTTTCCATCCAAGACGATGTTATCGGCCAGTATATTGAAGCACTTGGCACCGGCATCCCCAAGATCCAATGAGCTTGTCACATTGAGACACTCTACACTCTTACCAGTTGATACGAGGCCTGTCAGGAAATTGGATTTTATTGTGAGGTATACAACATTCTTCTCAACTTTTTTCACCTTCAAATTCGTGTCAGAAGTTTCTGATGTTTCAGCGACTGTAAGGTTGGTTTCCTGGCCAGGTGTTAAGGTGACTTCTTGTGTGTCTGATTGTACCACAAACTCAACCTCCCCGTTTGGGCTGATTGACTTCACTGTTAATGTATGCTGTTCACCGTCTACCTCGAACTTTATTGACTGGTTGACTGCCAAAGGTATTTCTCTCTCCTCTTCCAACACACCTATATCCAACACATCCCTCAGCAAAAAATCGAGTGAAGAGTCGAGGATTTTTAATACTTCATCTATTTTCTTTTCTATGTTTTGGATGTCCTGCTCTGTTGGCTCTGACTTTACTGCTTTTATGTCCTTTTTTATTTCTTCAAGGCCAACTGCACCGCTATAAAAGCCTTGTGAAGCTGCAAACCACGTTGTATAATCTGCCGGCTTATTTGCGGATAAATAATAATCTGCTATTGCATTTGCTGTTTTCCCCAGCTCTTCAAACCTTATCTTGAATTGTTCAACAGTTATCAGGGCGCCGAGCAAGATAGACTTCCTCAGGCTTACTTCCCTTCCATCTGCTGTTATTGTAGAGCACTTGTTTTCAACACAACCACATGCCTCTGAAGGCTGCTTCCCTGTAAGGGTTTCTATATCACTTCCTGCGGCCTGCGATTTTCCACACTTCCATATTCCAGCAGATGGATACCAAGAACAATCCGAGTTTATATCGCAACTAGGAAGGGCTTCTATGCGCGTTATGGAAGATGCTTTTTTTGTCACAACAAAAACCGAGAACCCTGTTGTAGTGGCCTTGAATTTGTTTTTATTTCCTTCCCTAACCAAGAACTCTGTTGGAAGCTCTTGCCATGTCCCACTAGAGAATCTTGCAAGCACAACTTCTGCCGCTGTTGTTATCCCGAACCTTGCCATCTCTTCGTCTGTGAGCTCAAAGTTTATCTCTGCCTGCTTTATTGATTATGAGATCCCTTCTGTAACAAATTGCAATACCTTTACCAGAGGCTGGCCTGGATTTGGCAAAGCTGTAAGGCTTTCCCCTTTCTCATCTGTTTTCGGTATTGCGTCCAGTGTTTTCAATTCCACAGATGTGTTTTGCACGTCTTCCCCAACTTCTATCTTAAGCCTTGTCACACTAGATGACTCCGAGAGGTTTGTTGGTATTTCAAATATAACAGGAATGGTTGATAGGATTTCTTGGATATTGAAAATTTCGGAAGCTAGTGTGTTTACTATATCTCTTGGAACAGAGTCCGTAATAACTGGTTTTTGTGTTGGCCTTTCTTTTGCAACCTGTATTATTTTAGAATCTGTGACTTTGTTATGGTCCGAGTCTTCCACGTCACATTTTAAAGTGTATTGGCCTTCCTCTTCAAGCTTATAGTTGTTCAACATTGCAGTGCCGTATGTGCCATTTGGTTCAGTTGTTTTTGTCTCCGATTTTCCTGCTGGTGAAGTCGCAACCAAGCTCACACTTTTCAAAGAAGAGGAATCTGCAGCATCGCAGTGGACTGTAGTTGTATCACCAATAATTGGATTTTGTGTTGTGAAACCTAAGCCGGTTATCTTCGGTGGGCCTGGAGAGATTGTGCTTGGTGTTGGGACTTGACTACATGATGCTGATTTACTACAAAAAGAACCTGAAGTTGTTGCACACCAGTTGGCTCCTGTCGCTTTGCATGCGGACTCTGTTTGGCAACCAGACGGATCTATTGTATTACAGGAGACAGGGGTTGTTGTTGGGCTGCTACCTGTTTTTGGGCAATCTGTATGGCAAATGTACCAATCTTCCTGCACATTACAATTGATATTACATGCACCATCGCCGCAATATGTTTTACCTCTTACTTCCCCCTGTCCAGGGCAACCATTTGCATATCCTGAAGATATACCACAATCTTTTGAACAAGTGGTTTGGGATTCACCAGAGTCGCAGACGCCGTTTGCATTACATGACGTGGTTGTACTGCTACTACAACTGGATCCAGTAGCTGCTTTGCACCTATTTTCATTTGAACACCACATACAACCAGATGTTTGGCATGAACTTTGTGTTTTAAATTGAGATGGGTCGACATTACAGGAACCTCCAGAAGAAGGTAATGGTGAACTTCCTTGCGCGCAATCTTTCCAACAATTCCAATAATCTTCACCTGATTCGCATACATTATTTCCTTGACCACCATTGCATCTGTCTGTTGCTATGCCGCAATCCTTGGAACAAGAGTACTTGGACTCTGATTGACCACAGACATTATCACCGCAAACAGATGAGCTTGGAGATGGTGAACTGCCGCCACACTGCTCTTGAGGAGCCTTGCAAATATTTTCGCTTGAACACCATATGCAACCGACACCCTGACACGTGCTCATTGTGTTGTATGGCCTTGGGTCAAAGCTGCATGCTCCACCTGAAGGTGACGATGAAGGCGCTGCAGTCACATCTAAGGTCTTGGAAGATGTTGTTGAAGTACCATTGACATTTCTTGCAGTGCAAATAAAGGTGTATGTTCCAGCTTCAACAAGGCTTACTGATGTTGATGGTATTGTCCAGCTTGTTGCGCCACTGGCTGCACCGCCAGAACCATAATCACTCGAACCGCCGCCTGGCGCTTTTCTTGTT
>DATDTO010000083.1:0-9232 GCA_035290825.1 archaeon | reverse complement strand
TTGAGGATCCGGCATATGTTATCGAGAAGGGTTTGGAATTGGACTCTAACTATTACATTGAAAACCAGCTGCTGCCACCAGTTGAGAGGATATTTACCGCGCTTGGGATTTCGAAGTCAGAGCTTCTAGGTGGTGGAAGGCAGATTGGATTGTTTGATGTGCTCAAGAACACGAACACCAAGAAGGTTGTTAAGGAAATTAAATTAGACACTTTGGGCGGTTTTATGTGCAAAAAGTGTAGCCAATTTTATGAACGGCCGCCGCTTGTTGGTGTCTGCAAGTGTGGTGGTGAGATTTTGTTTTCCTCAAGAGAAGGTGTGACAGAGGCTTTAGTTGTTAATTAAATTTATTTAAGGAAAACAAGATAGTATATGGTGAATCTTGATAAGTTCTTCTGTGCCAGGTCTGTTGCTGTTATAGGAGCCTCAAAGGAGAGGGGTAAAGTTGGCTATACTATTTTGGAATCTTTGAAGCAAGGTTACACAGGCAAGATTTTCCCTGTCAACCCCACAACAGATGAGATCTTAGGATTGAGGTGCTATAAGTCGGTTTTGAGTGTGGAAGACATTGTTGATTTGGCTGTCATAGCTGTGCCAAAACAATTTGTGCCACTGGTTTTGAAAGAGTGTGTGAAAAAGAATGTTGAGGGTGTCATAATTGTTACCTCCGGCTACTCTGAAATTGGAGATAAAAAGGCTGAACAGGAGTTGTTGAAAATAATCAAGGGCACAAAAACAAGGATAGTCGGGACGAACTGTTTGGGGATTCTAGACGGCCACACAGATGTGGATACATTGTTTTTGTCTGAGACAAAGCTTGTCCGACCGCCGAGAGGAAACATATCATTTACCTCACAATCTGGTGCTTTCGGCTCGACGTTGATTGATTTGATCACGGCAGAAGGTGTTGGGCTTTCAAAATTTGTTTCTTATGGGAACCAGATCGATTTGAAGGATGTTGATTTTCTGGAGTATTTTGGCCAGGACGAAAAGACGATGGTGATTGTTTCTTACATTGAAGGTGTTTCTGATGGTAGGAAGTTCATGGACGTGACCAGGAAAATCTCCAAGAAGAAGCCGGTGATCGTTTTCAAGGCGGGGAAGACCGCAAAAGGGTCTAAGGCTGCATCTTCACACACCGGGGCTTTAGCTGGGTCTTATAATATTTACAAAGCCGCTTTCAAACAATCTGGTGTTTTGGAGGCCACATCTGTTGAGGATATCTTTGATTTTGCAAAGGCGCTGGATATGCAAAAACCGGCGCAAGGTAATAAGATTGCAGTTGTCACAAACGGTGGTGGTTTTGGGGTGATTACTTCAGATTGCATAGAAGTTGGTGAGTTAAATTTGTCTGAGTTTTCAAAGGAGACTAACAAAAAGCTGAGGAAGATTTTGCCGGTTTATGGGAATGTTAATAACCCATTGGATTTGGTGGGTGATGCGAACAAGGAAAGGTATAGAGAGGCCCTCGATTTGTTGGTTAAGGACAAGAGCGTGGACGGAATTATTGTGATTTCTTTGTTCCAGACAGCGGGTTTGGATCCAAGCGTTGTTGATGTGATAACAGAGGTTAAAAACAAAACCGAGAAGCCGATTGTGGTTTGCGCGACTGGTGGCGATTACACAAAGAAATACTTGAAAGAGTTGGACTCTTTCGGTGTGCCTACATACCCAACACCTGAACGGGCTGTCAAAGCGATGTGGGCGCTGGTTAAGTATGGGGAGATTTTGAGAGAGGTTTAAAATAAGAAACAGCCCTCAATAAAAACCTTTAGTTCTTAGTGACGTTGTTATTTTTTGCTCCAAAAACAAAACAGCCGCCCTGTTGAGGCTCGCGCTCGTCTGTTGGAGGCAGTCTGTCATCTTTCACTGCGAAAATTCGTCTTGAGAATCTTTCTCCAGCTGGATTATAATTCAAACTCGAATCGTGGGTAGCTTGTCTATTGGCGTTTCTATGTTGTAGAGAACCGAAACCGCGAAGCGTAGTTGATCCCACATCTGTAATTCCTGTTGGCTCCTGGTCTATAAAAGGGACTACACACCATCCATCATATTCACAGTGAGGATCATGATAAAATTGAAAGCCTTCTAGAACATCTAAAAATATTCCCCCTTTTGTTGGGTCATCTGCTCTGAAATATACTCCAGGAATTGCTCTTTTCAAATAATGGTCTTCTGGTATTTGCCTTTGTTGGTTTGGCATATTCAGTTTAAAGCGTTAAGCTTTTTATTCTTATCTGAAATCCAGCGCCTGTAAAAGGCTGCTCATCTCGATCCAATTCTCGTCCTCATATTTGTTTTCCAGAACATTTTTTAGTTGTAGGAAGAGCCATTTGCCTGTTGTGCGCCAGCCGAGAAAACCAATTGCACCGGCCTTATCGCACCATTCTTTGAGGCGGTCTACACGGTCTTTTGGTAATTTTGGTTTTTTGGCGTGATTTTTACATTCGAAGGCGATGATTAAACTTCTTTTTATTGCGACAACGTCTACTGGCGAAAGCTCACCACCCGAAGAGGGTGCCCTGATGACAGCGAAACCTTTAGAGTTAAGAAAGTGCAATAACTCAGACTCGGCCCTCGCGCCCTTTGCATAGGTTTTCATAATATTAATATATCTTCATTGTTAAAAGTATTGTATGAAAATTCTGGTTTTGTCTTGCATACACAATCATATTGATAAGTTGGCAAAGGTTTTGGACAAGGTTAACTTCAAGGACATAGATTTGGTCATTTGTAACGGGGATTTTACTGACATGTATTACAATCCGTCTGATTTTGACCAGGTTGACATGTGTGAGGTAATTGTTGAGAAGTTATTGGCATTGAAGAAGCCGTTGTTAGCTATTCCTGGTAACCACGACCCATATGAAACGTTGGATGTTTTTGAGGATTATGGGATTAATTTACATGGAAAATTCAAAAAAGTTGGTGGTTTAAATTTTGTTGGTTTTGGTGGAGCGGCAACACCATTCAATACGATTTTCGAGCCGACAGAAGAGGAGATTGAAAAGGGGCTGAACAAGAATGCTGACAAGATAATTGGTGCCGTTTTGGTTGTCCACAACCCACCAAAAAACACGAAGTGTGATAAGGTGACTACTGGGGAACATGTCGGCTCTGCGAACATAAGGAAGATAATAGAACACAACAAGCCGTTGTTTGTTGTTTCTGGCCACATCCATGAAGCGGTTAGTTTGGACAAAATAGGGAATAGTGTTGTTCTTAATCCTGGCGCTGTTTTTGAAGGCAAGTATGCAATTGTTGAGATAAAGGGTAAGGATGTTAAAGTTGAGTTGAAGAGTGTTTAGCCTACCTCGACTTAACAAAACCGCCATGATAGGGCAAAACATAAACCGCCTGTTTCTCAAATAGGATTTTTTCTACACCAAAAAACCAACCAATGTCGCCGCTAGGTTCATTAACATATTGAATTTCCCGTTACTAAAATTCTCTGACCCCCTAAATGGCATATCTTTATTAACATGTCTTAGCGCTTCTCGAAGAAATTTGTAGATTGTTTTTGCTGGAACAACACTGGAAATTATTTTGCCATAATATATCATTGACCAAACAATCTTCCCGTTTTTCCATACAATTTCTTGTCCCGAGAAGGGATTAAAACCACAATACCTGTCACGATACTCGAACCCTGAGTGTTTATATTTTAATTCTTTGATTCCACCGCCTAGAACCTTTTCCTTTCCACCACTTGCATATGTGGCAATCTTGGCTTTGGTTATAAATTCGTTGAGCTTCATAACTATAAGTTGACAACTTCACCAGAAACAATTAGAACACCTTTGTAGTTTTCTTTCCACTCTTCTTTTTGGATTAGCCAAAAAACGTCTGGTGTGTCCTCTATAATATTGTTTGGGTTTGGTGTGTTGGTTTCTGGGAGACAGCGCAATTTTAGTATTTGTGCTGCTTGGGTTTTGTTTATTTGGTCTTGTGGTTGGAATATGAGGACTGTGGTTTGTTGGTTGTTTATTGTTAGATTTATTGTGGCTGGCAAAGAGAAGTTGGAAATTAGGTTGTCGTTTTTATCCTTGCTATTTGGGGAGATTGTTGTATTGGTGTTATTAACCTGTTTTGTGGTGAGGATTATTTTTGGTGGTTCTGTGTTTTGTTTTGAAAGTGGTATGTCTGGATAAACAACCTCTTTTACAAAAAATGTTTTGTCTTTGAAGACCCCTTTAAAACCGAGAACAAAAGATTGTTTTTGCGGTTCTGTGTGCACAGCCTCTATCTTTCCTGTCTGGTCCTCCACATAGAAACCTCGATTGGTTTTGTCGCCTACCATGCCTATTATGCAGGATTCCTTTTCTTGTTGTAAATTGTTTATCGAGACGGCGTCCAATTTTTGTATTAGGATGTTTTTCAGGGTTTCGAATTTTTTGCTGTAATATTCAATGAAATCTTTTGGTGTTATTTTTTCTTTGGTGGTGGATTGTTTGATTTTGTAGTTAAAGGTGTTGGTAATTGGTGTGTTTGTGGACAGGTTTACTATTGTGTTGTTGGAGGATTTGTTTAGGTTGATTATTGAATCGATGTCATCCCTTTCTGTAAAACCCTCTAAAGTTTGTGGTTTAAGCAAAAGGCCGCTTTCAAGGAATTTTGTCACCACCTCTTGTTTGTTCATAACAAATAATTGTCAGCCAAAACCTTTTTTATTTTTTCGATGATTTGTTTACCAAGTAAAAGGCGGATTTCGCGTGTCCTGCCGTAGCGGCCTTTGGAGATCACGCGGGTGTTGATTATGCCTAACATATCAAGTTCGCCGATTAAGTCTGACACCCTTCTTTGTGTAAGGTTTTTGAGGCCGGTGTTTGTTGATATTTGTTGGTAAATTTCGAAGATGTCGCCGGTTTGGATGTTTTTTCTTCCTAATTCAACAAGTTTTACTATAGATGTGAGGACGGCGAGGGATTGTTTTGGTTGGGTCTTTACTATTTCAACTGTCCTGTCCAAGTCCAATTTTTCTTCTGCTTTATCAACATGTTTTACCAGGATTTTTTGGGCATCGTCGCGCTCAGCTGTTTCTGCTGCTATCCTTAACAAATCCAAGGCTTTCCTTGCATCACCGTGCTCTTGTGCTGCTAGGGCGGCGCATTTTGTTATGACTCCAGGTTCTACACAACCGGTTGATATTGCATAGTCAGCACGCTGGTCAAGGATGTCTTTGAGTTGGGAAGCGTTGTATGGTGGAAATAGTATTTCTTCTTCAGACAAAGATGATTTTACCCTTGGATCGAGGTTCTCGGTGAAGGTGGTGTCGTTGGATATCCCTATTATTGAGATTTTTGAGTTTTTCAGGTCTTGGTTTATCCTTGTAAGGTTATAGAGGAGTTCGTCGCCTATTTTTTTAACCAATGCATCGATTTCATCTAAAATCAATATTATGTTTTTGTTTTCTGCTTCTACACAACTATAGAAAATCCTATAAATCTCATCGGTTGGTAGGCCGGTTGGGGGGACGGTTTTGCCAAAGGAGCGGGAAAGCTCTGCCAACACCCTATATTCTGTGTCAGACACCCTCTTCATTTTACAATTTAGGTAGACAACCTTGATTTTATTGGATGATTTGACAAGTTCTGATGTCACCTGTTTGGCACAGACTGTTTTGCCTGTCCCTGTCTTACCAAAAAGGAATATGTTGGAGACCTTTAGGCCACGAAGGGATGGGGAAAGGATAGAAGCCAGCTGCTTTATCTGTTCGTCGCGGTGGATTGTTATTTCAGGTATAAAATCAGGGCTTAGGACATCTTTGCTTTTGAATATAGATGTGGATGCTTGAACATAGTTAGAAAAAATGTCTTGAAGTGTTTGTTGTTTCATAGGAAAATAAAATTAATACTTCTATTTCTCATGGAGATATAAAAGGTTTGTTTCTTGTGGAGTATTATGAAAATTTCTGATGGAAGTAGGTGACACCATGATTTCTAATGGAGAATTTAAATTTGATTTTGATAAAAAAATAAAAATTTATATAACATTGTTATATATTATATAATTAGATACAAATAATATAAATAAGGTGTTTCCATATGAAATCATGGGGAGAGGCAAATTAATATTACAATGTTATACGTCAAGGTTTTAAAATAATAAACTAATTATCGAATATGCCAGAAAATAGCGACGAAGTTCTACAGGAAAAAATATTGAAGGTTATTGGGGGGGAAGTTGTTATTTCAAATAATGTTGGTGAGGTTTTGAAAAAATGGAGGGCAAACTTCGAGGTTTCACAAAAAAACCTGGCTAAAGAGTTGAATATAACACCGTCTGTTGTTTGTGACTATGAATCTGGGAGGAGGAAATCGCCTGGAATAAAGGTTGTTAAAAAATATATTGACGCCTTAATATCTCTAGACAAAAAAGACGGGAGCAAGATTATAAATTCTTTTAGGCAAACAGTGCAACCAAAACAGTTGGACAACACAATCGTGAATTTGAAGGAGTTTTTTGGCGGGATAAACATCAGTGATTTTTGTAAGACAATAGACGCTGATTTTTTGGTTAGTGGGGGGAATAAGGAAATTTATGGTTATACTGTCATTGATTCTATCCGCGCGATCACCGAGCTCTCTTTCAACGATTTAGCGAAGCTTTATGGCAACACCACACAACGAGCTTTGGTGTTTACTAGGGTTTCAACTGGCAGGACACCTGTTGTTGCAATCAAACTAACAAATATGAAGCCAGGTCTTGTTGTTTTACATGGTTTGACAAAGGAACAGATTGATCCAGTTGCTAAAGAAATCGCGTTAAGAGAGAAGATACCACTCGCTGTTTGTAATTTGGAGAAACCAGAAGAGTTAGTAGAAAGGTTACAGAAGATAGAGTGATATAACATTGTTATATATTTCAGAGTAAGTTATAACCATAAAATAACAAAAATAATGTGTTTATAAATCTATTGTTGTAAATTGGTACGTATGGTAGATGTAAGGTATTTTACAAGAACGACAAGAACGAGCGGACATCCATATGTTGCAGGAGACGAGCTTGATAACCCAATTATACCCAGAGTTGGTGAAGTTGTTTTAATACCAAATCATGGCAAAGCCCCCATAGGTGAATTGAGGGAAAGGTTTGTTGTGAAAGATATTACTTACGGATTTGAAGACCCAAAACCAACGAGAATACAACACCCAAAGATTAAATTTGTCCATATAGCAGTTGAAAGGGAAAAAACCCCACCATGGGAATCGGTTGTGGATAGAATAAAGAAATATTGTGGGTTTTAACCAATTTAGAAGTTGGGTAACAACTTATTTTATGGATTTGACAAACTCTTCTAAAACCTTTTTTGGATTTTGTGCTTTCACAACACCAGAAGCAACCAATACCCCATGCGCGCCTAAATCTAGCGCTTTCTTCACATCTTGGCCAGTTGTTATTCCAGCACCACATAAAACTTTCACATTTGGGTTTACCTTCTTCACAACTTCAACACAGCTAATCACAATCTCTGGTCTTGTTGTGACTGAGACGCCGCTCCCTATTAATTCCGGCGGTTCTATTGCAATAAAATCTGGATCAAATTTTGCAATTTTTTCAGCTTCATCAACCGACGCAGCGCAACAAACAGAAACCAAACTTAAACCCTTCAGGATTTTTACACACTTTTCAATATCTTCTAGATTTAGCTTTCTTTCAGAATGGTTGATCAAACTTCCCGAAACACACCCTTCCAGATTTTCTGCGACAATGTGCCCAGTGTAAGCGCCACCCTTTTCTATAGGATCTATGTGTTGGGCAAAAACAGGAATTTTTACTGTGGATTTAATCCCTTTTAAATCAGTATATTGCGGCGCTACTATTATATTTACACCACTTTCTTTAGAAACAGAATCACAAACTTCAGCTAGTCTAACACCGCTGTCTGCACACGACTCTTTGTAGTTTTTGAAGTTGACCAAAATCAGTGGTGTTTGCATAAAGTCTTATATAACTTAAGATTAAAATATCTGAATATGACCAAAATAACACTAACCGCGATTAAGGCCGACACAGGAAGCATAGGCGGCCACACAAAACCAAGCGAAGAGATGTTAAAGGTTGTTACAAATTTTGTCCAGAAAAGCAGGGACAGCGGCCTGTTAATAGATTTCTATATTGGCTACACCGGTGACGACATCCATATTTTAATGTCACATAAAAAAGGCGCTGGAAACCAAGAAATCCACAAACTTGCTTGGGACGCATTCAAGGCAGCGACAGAAATCGCAAAGTCACAAGGGCTGTATGGGGCGGGCCAAGATTTGTTAAAAGACTCTTTTTCCGGAAATGTTAAAGGAATGGGGCCAGGTGTAGCGGAAATTGAGTTTGAAGAAAGGCCAAACGAAGCGTTCGCGTTGTTCACTGCAGACAAAACCGAACCAGGAGCATTTAATTTTCCCTTTTATAGAATATTTTGTGAGCCTTCTACACATAGCGGGCTGATTTTAAATCCAACACTAGCAAAAGGAGTGAAATTTGTTGTGATGGATGTGATGGAAGGCAAGAAAGCGGAGCTTCACACACCCGAGGATATTTTTAAAATAGCGGCCGTGTTAATGTATCCTGGGCGCTATGTTGTTGATTCTGTCTTTACAAAAGAAGGAGAGCCAATACTGTCCGCAACAACAGACCGCCTTCATAATATTGCGGGCACCTATGTTGGAAAAGATGATCCAGCTGCAATAATGCGATTACAAAAAAATTTTCCAGCAACTGAGGAGGCGTGTTCTGTTTTCAAAACTGTTCATTACGTTGCTGGCGACACGCGTGGGAGTCATCACATGCCATTGATGCCGATTAAGAGGAACACAGCAGCAACAGCAAATTACTGCATCCCAATCGTCGGGGCACTTTTGTTCAGTGTACATGAAGGCAAGTTTACAGGACCAGTTGACGCATTTGAAACACCAGATTGGGATTATTTTAGGAATAAGGCTGTCAAGAAAGCAGAATATATGCGCGAACAAGGTTTTGTCCATCCCGCGACTTTGATACCAGAAGAACTAGAATACAACAAAGGCTACCAAGCGATAATGGACGAAGTGAAGAAGAAATTCAAATAAAGTTTACAAAACAACTTTTCTGTAACTTGGGTCTCTATCTAATTCTGTGAACTCTGTGGTGTCAACCCAATGTATAGAAAACATTTTGTATGTTCCAGTGGGTAGGTCTTGTAAATCTAAAACACTACTAATCTTTAAACTATCACACCCCTTAACACCCTTTCTGTT
>DATDTO010000082.1:0-5308 GCA_035290825.1 archaeon | reverse complement strand
CGACAAACTCTCTTGCTTTCTTTTCTATCAGGCCTCTTTTTAGTAAACTTAAACTCAAAGTGAAATTTGCTTGTATACAAGGACTGTGAGGGTCGCCTGTGTCTGGATTTAGGCCCGAAGGTGTGTCGATTGATAATATTTTCGCCTTTGAACTGTTTGCATAATTTATCAACAAGGCGTAATCACATTCTGGGTTTCTGTTTATTTTGTATCCAAGTAAACCATCAATTATCAAATCTGCTTTTTGTATTGAATCTTCCCATAGCAGTTTTTGTGTGCTAAAAAGGCGCTCCAAAAACATAGATCTGAGAATGCCAAGCTGCTCTTTGTTTATTTGAGAAAAATTGTCAGGGTGATCTGGGACAATCACAGTGACCTTCGCTCCCCAATTATGCAAATGGCGTGCAGCTGTGATCGCGTCGCCGCCGTTATTGCCTTTTCCAACTAAAATAGTAATCCTTCTATTCTCCAACCGCCCTAGAATCTCCCGCGCAAGAGCAGCTGTGACACGCCCAGCATTCTCCATTAACTGGACTAAATCTACACCAAAGTGCCTGATTGCAAGATCATCTATCTTAACCATCTGCTCCACAGAAACTGTTGGAATTTGCATAATACAGAAAGATGTTAGTAGATATTTAAACAGCTACTTCCCCACAAGAAGCAAAACCAATTCCATCAAAAACCAAGCCATGAAAAGGACACCCATGAATACCTCTACCAAAAGCAGCTTCCTGTCCCACTGCCTACTGGACAGTGTTGTGTATATGCCTTCCAAAGTCTCCAGCTTTTTCTCCACACCCCTTCTCCACTTCTCATGATAAAAGCGTCCAGAAGCGATTGTGTACACCTTGGCTAAATAAAGGTCGCCAACAAGTTTGAGTGAATTCTCAACCTTCTCAATCACGTCTGAAACCTCAAGCCTCACCTCTGTCAAATAGCTGAGCGTCTTTGTGTGTGGTGACAGGCTAAACCTGTTTTTCTTCAACAAGTCGGTGTAGGCTTTGTCCAAAACACTGTCTAAAACCGTATCATATGTCCTTAACTCTAGAAGCTCTATAACCGCATACTCCAAGACATCAGTCACATCATAAGTGTGCTTCTCATCGAAAATAAACGCTGCGTTCCAATCAATGAAAACTATGTCGTCAGCGTAGTAGGACAAATGGAATTTTACTGCGTCAAGGAGCTCTTTCCTGCTTAACTCGGCCTCCTCACATCTCAAGGCCTTTGCTATGTCGAACCTGTATTTCTCCAGAAGCTCGTCTGGGGTTATTTTTCTGCTAAACTTATTCACTTCGAAAATTATGTAATCCTCAAAAAACTGGTCAACGTCCATTTTATGGGTTTCAACAGACAACTCTATTTCCTCCTTTACTTTGTTTACTGTCTCTTTTGCCGCCCTTTCCAAATCCTTGTTGTTTATGAGCTTGGAACTGAGTGTTTTAAGTCCTTTGAGCGAGGATTTCAAAGGCATCCAGAACCTGACTGTGATAACACCGAACTCATAAAGTTTGACCTCAACTTCCAAATTAAATTTACCAATCCTTTTCTTTCCCAATCTGAGAAGCAGTGGGGGTTTTGTATACTTTACATAATTAGGCGTGAGCCTCTCCAAGATTATGTTGCTCTTGACCGGCTTCTTCCCAAAAACAGACTCTATTTCATCTATCTTAATCTCATTGGCTATATCAAAACAATAATAAGTCATCACAGAGCCCTTTGTTATCTTCAAGTCTGGTGCCATGATATTATTTGGTTTGGCTACTATTTATTCTAAAAATCAGCCTTTAACACTTCTATCATTGGGGAGATGCCAAAAAATTGCAGGGCGCTCGTAACCTGTTTCCTCTAAATAAGCATGGAAAGCAGCTAAAACAAATTGTTTGTACAAATCCGGATATCTTTGTATATCTATTTCGATTCTTTTCCAGCCCTGTTTTTCTGTCATGGTCTGCGTTCCTGCAGCGGCCATATCGACTTGGTTGTATGGTGTTATGACAACTGGCTTTTCTAAACCAGGATAATTATTGATCCTTATACCCGGTATTCTGTCTTTTCTGTCCCTGTTCTGGTGGTGGTTAAGCTCCCCCATGACATATCTGTTTTTTAGGTGGCCAAACCTACCTTGATTTTGGACAAAGGCTGAGCAAACTGCATCTTCTCTGGAGTTTCCGAGAGGCCCATAAGTCCATACCTCGGAATCCCCTATCACTTCCCCCAAATCTGTTCTATCTTCTTCGAGGAAAAATAATTGCTGCCTGTGCCTATATAGAAGATGGAAAAGTTGATCCCTGTGCAAACTGTGAAAGAAAACATCTTTATAAGACGGGGGGACATTTGTTGGGATCCATATGCCGGACGGTTCTCCATTTTGACCTCCATTTTGACCAACCAATAAACAATCCACTATTGGAAAGTTTAGCCTATTGGCTTTCAACTGATCGTAAAAAAAGCCTTCATTAGCCTCGCCTGTTCGCCTTGAGAATTCCATTACTTTTTGGTGCCCTTCTCCTAAAGCCCCCTCAATGTTTTCCGGTCCAAAGTCGCCTTCTTCTAAATTTAAAAGGTCAGCCATGGACTGCAATAAATCCTGATAAGTCGCTACCTGTGTAAAGTTTTGGGCTGTCATAGAATAGACTAATTTGAATGTAAGTTTTAAAAATACATATTGAATATCAGAAGGCCCTAGAAATCGCCTGTCTCTATTTTTTTCTTCAGGTCATTCACAAACCTCGCGGCCTCTGCGCCGTCGAAAATCCTGTGGTCGAAGGTTAGAGAAACAGGCAAAACCCACTTAACAACAACTCTCCCTTCCTCCACAACCGGCCGTTGGTGTATTTTTCCAATAGCCAAGATTGCAGCTTCTGGGTGGTTTATTATGGGGGTTGCAAAAATTCCGCCTAAAGAACCGACATTTGTGATTGTAAAAGTCCCGCCGCGCAGATCCATCAGGTCCACTGTCCTTTTTCTTGTTTTCTCAGCAAGTTGCTCTATCTCTTTTCCAATATCATCAATGCTTTTTTTGTCTGCGCCCTTTAACACAGGAACAACCAACCCATCCTCAGTGTCCACAGCCACGCCTATATTGTAGTATTTTTTGAGGACTATTTCTTCTGCGCGATCATCTAAGCTTGAATTTACATAAGGGTGTTGTTGCAGAGATTTTACACACGCTTTGATTATGAATGGCAGGAAGGTCATATGGACGTTTTTAGTTTTCTCTTTGTTTACAACTTCAACAAGTCTTGTCGCATCAACCATGTCCATGTGCGTGACGCTGGCTGTCCTCCTTAAATCGACCATGTTCTTTGCAATTGTTTTTCTAATTCCTTTCAATGGGACGTGGTCTATGTAGCCCCACATGTCATATTTCTTTGAAATCAGTGTTTTGGGTCTTGAGTCTTCTGTCTTGGGTTTTGAGTATTGTTTGGATTTTTGTGTCCACTCTTTTGGGGGAGGCAAGACATAACCAGACTCCTTTAATTCACCAATCACAGTAGTAGACTTCCTTTCTGCCTTCTCTTTGCTGTCTATGACAACCAGAACTTCGCCAACCTTTACAGTATCACCCTCTTTGTGGTTTATCTTCAAAACCTTCCCAGAAACAGGTGATGGTATTTGGACAACTGCCTTGTCTGTTTCAACTTCTGCTAACACTTGATCTTGCTTTACGGTGTCACCAACATTTACTCTCCATTTTACTATTTCCCCTTCTGCTATTCCTTCACCCACATCCGGGAATTTGAATTCAAAACTCATATCACTGCGAAAACACCTTCTCTATTTTTGATGCCAGCTCAAAATCGAGCTCTGTCAGCTTGTTTTTATCATGTGTTGTTGTCTTGATCGTGAGCTCTTTATAATTTTCCAAGTAGATGTCTGGGTGGTGGTTTAGGCCCTCTGCGATTGATGCGACAATATTTACAAAACCAACAGCCTCGATGAAGTTTTTGAACTTGAATTTTCTCACCAGAAATTTGCCTTGTTTTTTCCAGCCTTTTGGTATTTTTTCCGACATATTTTATATAGAACACTTAAACAAAGAACTAATATGCGTGAACCAGCCTTTTAGCATCTATCATTGCCTTCATCATGTCCAAAGCTGTTTTGCTTGCGTCCAATATTTCTATTTCTATTGGCTTGCCCTGCTTACTATAATGGGTAATTATACTCTCCCTTTGTTCCCCAAAATCCGGTTTTTCATTTGACAATGTTATTACCAATATATCAGTTTCTTGGTCATATTTGTATTTCATATCGTCCTTTCCTCGCCTTATATACAGTTATTACAATTACTGTACTTTTAACCTTTTCGCACACAGCACGTATCACATAACCGTTCAAGACTTTCTGATATACAATTCTATTAGAGTGGCCCTCGATAACATCTGTTGAGTTGTTTATAGCCTCTAAGACATCTGACTGCTTTATCTCATATTTTTGCATCCTCTCTCTAGCATGGTTTGTTATAATAACTTCCATATCAAAACTTCATCACATTCTCAACTGCCTTTACTATCCTATTGGTGTCTGGTAAATAATAGTTTTCCAACTTTGGCAGCGGCATCACGGTGTCGAAACCTGTCACCCTCTGTACAGGGGCTTTTAGATTAGAGAAAAGGTTCTCCATTATTCTTGCTGAAATCTCTGCTGCGAAACCGCAGTTTCTAGGCGCCTCTTGAACTATAACTACACGCCCTGTTTTTTTCACAGACTCGAAAATAGTTTGGTTGTCTAGAGGCTTTAGTGTCCTCAGATCCACAACTTCACAACTTACTCCTTCTTTAAGCTGCTCAGCTGCATCTATGGAAGGCCTCATCATGGATCCATATGTTATTATTGTCACGTCTGAGCCTTCCCTAAACACATTGGCTTTACCCAATGGTACAGTAAACTCTTCTGTTGGAACCTGTTGTTTTATTGATCTATACAACTTTTTCGGCTCGAGAAAGATTACTGGGTCCGAATCCCTTATTGACGATACAATCAAACCCTTTGCATCATATGGTGTGGATGGTATGACAACTTTTAGACCTGGTGTATGCAGGAAATAAGTTTCTGGGGATTCTGAATGATGCTCCAAAGCTTTGACACCACCAGAGTATGGGGCGCGCAAAACCATTGGGCAGGAAAAGCGGCCTCTAGACCTTGTCCTTAACCTAGAAGCATGGGAGATCAACTGGTCCAATGCAGGATACATAAAGCCATCAAATTGTATTTCAGCTATTGGTTTCATTCCTCCAATTGCAAGGCCGATTGATGTTCCTACAATACCAGATTCTGCGAGAGGAGTATCTATCACCCT
>DATDTO010000081.1:0-2919 GCA_035290825.1 archaeon | reverse complement strand
ATCTGCTGGGCTATTTTTCCTGTTATCCTCATGCTATATTATTGGTTGAAGTAGGATTAGTTTAAGATCAGATATATTAGGAATGACTATCGATCTGATTTGCAAGAAAATTAGCTATTTGGGAAACCTGTCCCAAGGCCGTTACCAACTGTAAACTTTATATATTACCAATTGTAACCAATATATATGATATTCAGGGAATTCAACACCAAATTCCTAGGCACCAAAATAAAGATAAAGATAGTGCTATACATACTTTCAGGCGCGGGGCCTGTTGGGGAAAGGGAACTGGCAAGGTCAATAAACACATCCCACGTCGGCGTAGGCAAGGCTTTGAGGGATTTGGAGAGCGTCAACTTCTTGAGGAAAACAAGAATAGGCAATGTGAATGTATGGTCTTTAAATGAGAAAAGCTTCGCCTATTTTGCCACAGACCTCCAAAAGCTTGCAAAGGCGCAGCCGCTTATCGACATAAAACAGCGTATAGAGGAAGATTTTGGGGGATACAATTACATCAAAAAAACCGTCCTGTTCGGTTCCGTCGCTGAGGGCACAGAAAAAGACTCGTCTGACATAGACCTCTTTATATTGGTCGATAAAGAAGAGCACAAAAAAACAGCTTTGAAAATAGTTCTGGAAAAAAGTGACTATTACAAAGAGAGATATGGAAACCCAATTTCTCCAATTATTATGACAGAAAAAGAAGCCGAAAAAAATCCTAGGCTAATGGAAAATATCAGAAGGGGGTTAGTTATATGATAGTCTCTGTTGAAAAATGGAAAGGGAAGGGTGTTTACCTTGTGAGGGCAGAACAATATCTAAGGGCCGCTGAAAACTCATTTAAAAATAACGATTGGGACGCAGCTGTTGGAAACGCAATACATTGCATTATATCTGCCGCTGACGCTTTCTGTATAGACCTTAAAACCCAGCGGTATAAAGGGACTGACCATAGGGAGGCCGCCGAGTTTTTTGCAAGAATCATTTCCAACAACGAGCACAAAAAAGCAACACAAAGGCTTTTTGACGTGATTCAAATAAAGACAGACGCTGAATATGGTGACAAAAACCTTGGCCAAAAAGAAGCCAGTTCGGCAAAAATGAATGCTGAAAGATTCTTGGGGTATGTTAAGGCGTGTATATCAACTAGCTAAATAATTCGGGGGCCTTCAAAGTTTATAAGCGTAACTAACCAATATTTGATATAATGTAGCGAAGGGACGAACATGACTATGTCATGTCCCATTAACTGTTATGGCTGGATTAGATATTTTACTAGGAAACATGCAACAGCTGAAGTTCTTCGACTTCCTGTTCCCATTCTTGCTAGCTTTGGCCATTTTCTATGGTGTTTTAACATTTGCTCTTGGTGGGATGGGAGACGATAAGAAAAAAATCCTACCAAAATCAGCAATCTCCTTGATCTCTTTGGTCGCAGCATTCTTTGTAATGAACTATACAGGCACAGTTGGTACAGGCATATCAACATTCTTCTCCGGCCTATTCGGCGGCGGCCTGATAGTTGCATCAGTAATATTGGTCATAATTGTATTATTCGGCCTAGCTGGTTTCAGGATCCACGACCAAGTCAAAGGCAAATGGATAGGCCTCATCCTTGGAATAATAGTCTTAACCGTTGTGATGATATTCTTCGGTGCAGGAAACGCAATACCAGGGCTTCAAAGCCTAAACCTCGACAGCAGCTTCTGGACAATAATTGTTTTTGTAGTCATCCTGATAGCTGTATTCGCATTCCTAGGGCATGGTGATGGTGCAGCTGCTGGTAAACCGACTTAACAAGGCTCATATTAATTCTACAACTGGTTGCACAACTAATTTACAAAATTAATTACAAATAAACCTACCTTTCCCTTTTCCTAAGCTTTCAAACCAATTTTAAATATAACCAAAAGATAAACTATATTGTGTGGTGATAGAATGAATAAAAAAATAGAAGGGCTTAAGACAAAAGTCTTGCCTGTGTTAAAGCAGCATGGTGTAGTAAAGGCAGGTCTGTTCGGTTCTATTGTGCGAAATGAGGAGACAGAAGGCAGCGACATAGATATCCTAGTACAGTTTAGAAAGGGCAAGACCTTGCTGGATTTAATCGGGTTGGAGCGGGAACTTAAAACAGTGCTTGGAAGGGAAGTTGACATAGTCACTTACAATTCCATTAACCACTTGCTCAAACAGAGAATATTGGACGAGGAGGTAAGGTTGATGTGAACAAGGACCCATTGGTTTTCCTCAATCACATAACGGAAAGCATAGGAAAAATAGAGTCGTTTTCCAATAATCTTTCCAAGCAGGAGTTTTTGAAGGACGAGCTTAGGCAAAGTGCCATTATAAGGCAATTAGAAGTGATTGGGGAGGCAGTCAAGAACTTGCCAATAGATTTCATCAATAGGTACCCATCTGTGCCTTGGGGTAACATAGCCGGTCTTAGGAATAAGCTGATACATCACTATTTTGGGGTTGATTTGAACCTAACATTTGATGTTGTGAAGACCAAAATACCGGAACTGAAAACAGAAATAAAAAAGATTTTGTCTGAGTTTGAATCAGAAAAGAATCCGGAGTAGCTACCTTTCCCTTTTTCTCAGCGATTCAACAACGTCAGAAAGCGACCTTGTAGTTTCAAGCAAGGCAGAAAGGCTACTCTTCATTACGGTTTCCATGCCCTCCATCTTGGACGAAAGGTCGCCAATGGACTCCTTGTATGTGTCGATCTTTGTTGAAATCTCCTTGCCCTTGTTATTCTCCTCCATACCAACCTGGGCAATCTTTTCTTCTAAATCAGCAAGTCGCGACTCAAAACCTCCAAATTTCTCTTCAATTTCAGCAAGCCTCGACTCGACGCTCTCCCACCTCTCAGCAACAACCTCCTCAATCAAAGCCTCAACCTCCCTTTTATCAACA
>DATDTO010000080.1:0-10199 GCA_035290825.1 archaeon | reverse complement strand
AGGTTGGAGTTGGGTAGATTGGGGAGTAGGTTGGACTGTAGGTGGTTGATGGGGTGGAGGTCGAAGAAGGTGTAGATGTTGGTGATGACGTGGGTGTTATGGTTGGTGAAGTGGATGTGGTGTAGTTGGTTTGATTTGTGGTTGATGTAGGAGTTGGGATGAATTGACCGAAGTAGATTGTTCCCCCTGACACTGTAAATGTGTAAGTATTGAAATTGTATGTGCCTGATCCATAACCGGCCTGCCCTTGCATCTGCCAAATGTATCTCTTTGAAGTAGGCCACCACACAGAACCAGCTGAATAAGAAGGTGGTGGAACATAGCCATGCCACTCTCCGTTAATTCCACAAACCGATTTGGTGCAGATTGCCGTTGTTGCTATTTGCCCTGACGCTATGTCTACTTGAGCCCAAACACCGGGTTCGTTATCAGACGGCTCAGGGGCTTGAGCTCCAGGTGTTGTTGGTGTGGGTGTCGGACTTGGCGCACCATCACCGTAAGATGTGCCTGTACACAATGGTTGAGATGTTCCTATACAACAAACATAACCTTGACAATCTGTTGCCCATTGACCACTCCATGTGCCTTTACAGTCACTTACAGAACCGCTACAACAAACACCACTGTAGGAGGAGCTAACGCTTTTTGCTATTGTTGGGCATGTTTGAGTACAAGGTGTATTCCCAGCCCACACAAGACCGCTTTGGAGAGCAGTTTTACAACAATTGCCAGAAGTATAAGCGTAACCTGAACAAAGACAACCAGAACTTGGCACTGCTCCTTCTGAACATTGTGGTGCGTTTGTGTTACAGGATGTTGAACTGCTATAAACACCATCACAACAATAGCCCGTATTATAACTCACACCATTACAAAAACAAGCCCCATTCCCTGGTATTGGCCCGTTTGCACATGTAGTTGTTCCAGAAGGAGATGGTGTGGCTGATGTTGTTGGTGATGGGGAAGATGTCGTTGTGTTTGTTGTATTTGTATTGTTTTGGGCTTGGACTAGACCAATCACCAATAAGATAGAAACTAAAAATATGAGGCTACCGGTTTTATACATAATATACTATTATCAGGACACTATAAATATTGGTAATATTGGTTTTGATATTCTGGCACACTTTCTTATATTTTAGTATACTATATAGAGGTATGTCCCAACACTACGGAACTGTTATATCAACTTTTGACTCCCCATCAACAAGAAAGTTTTGTTTTACTGTGAACAAGGACACTGTTGTCCATAGAGGGCAGTTTGTGCAGCTGGATGTTGTGGACGGAAAATTAGTTGGCAGGATTTCTGATATTTTCAAGACAAACCGGTATTTTATGCGGCCTGAAAGCGTGAATGAGGTTGCTAAGTCTGGAAGGCAGATGGATTGGGATTACCCTGTTTGGGAGCATGAATATCTTGTGGCTGAGGCCTCTGCGTTGGGTGTTTTTGACAAGAGCGGACAGAAAAAGGAGTCTACATTCCCGCCATCGCCGGGGACAAAAGTTTTTGAGCCTGAACAGAAAATTTTGTTTGATTTTTTTGGCTTGGATCCAGAAGGATTGCACTTGGGTAAACTGGCTTTCCATGATGTGGATGTGAGGCTTAACACAACAAGACTGCTGCAGAAACACATGGCTATACTGGCGATTTCTGGGGCTGGAAAATCTTACTTTACTTCTGTTTTACTTGAGGAGTTGTTGAATAGGGATCCTGAGAAAGGGCAAATTGCCACTGTTATAATTGACCCACATGGTGAGTATTCACACTTTTTGGATGACCCGAAATTTGCTGGCAAGGTGAAAGTTTTTAAGGCCTCGGAGATTAGGATTGGGTTACCAAATCTGTCCACACACCAACTTGTCAAGTTTGCCCCAGATGCTTCTTCTGGCGTCCAGGTGAGGGAGTTGAACAGGGTTATTAGGGACATGGAAGAGGAGGCATATGGTTTGGACGAACTGATTGTTGCAGTTGAGAAGGATGAGAAAGTCAAGAGCGCGACAAAGGATGTGCTGATTTCTTTGCTGGAGAATTTGAAGTATACTGGATTGTTTAGCATTGCTGATTACCCTTCGCTGGAGGAGACTGCGAGGCAGGGTGAGGTTACCATACTTGATTTGTCAAAGGAAGTAAATTTACACAACAAACAAATCATCACCGCGTATATAGCCAAAAAACTTTTTGACGCGCGGAGGGATGGTATCATACCGCCGTTTTTGTTGGTTGTGGAAGAGGCTCACCAGTTCGCACCAGAAAAATCGCAGAAACACACTGCTGTCTGTAAGGGGATAATTGAAACAATTGCAAGGGAGGGGAGGAAATTCCATGCTTCTCTTTGCTTGATTTCGCAGAGGCCTGTTCAGTTATCCACAACTTCGCTTTCACAGTGCAACACACACATTATTTTGAGGGTGACAAACCCTTATGATTTGAAACACATTGCTGAATCTTCAGAAAGTATTACCAATTCTGTATTGAGGCAGATTGCTGGTTTGCAAGTTGGGACAGGCATGATTGTTGGTGAGGCTGTAAACTCCCCAATTTTTGTAAAAATCCGCGGAAGGGAATCCAAAGTCACCTCTAGCAAAGGCATGTCACTGGAGAAAGCGGCTGTAGAATATTACAAAAGAATCGCACAGAAGAAGAAGGATGCGAAAGGGTTTATGTAGCTATTCTATTTCCTTTTGTAAATTTTTCCTCTGTGGTCAAGAATTTGAACTTTTAATAATTTGTTTTGAAAATCGATGTCTATTAAAGCCCTATAATCTCCTACTCTCAATTTGTAATAATCAGATCCCTCAAAATGTTCTAGAAACCTGAATGGGTCTTCTTTTAGTTCTCTTAACTTGTTTTTAATTCTTTCTCTTATGTTAGAATCTAAACCATTCAAAAACTTGTCAACATTGGGATGTAAAAGAACTTCCCACATAATAACCGGCTTAGTTGAGTTTTTTATAATTAGAAATAGGTGTTTTCCTTGCGTCTTCTAGCTGTTTTTTTGCTTCGCTTGTTAGCTCGCCTTCCTCTTGAAGAATATGTTTAATTAGAGCAACGTCCCTTTTTAATTCTTCCAAATCTTCATGCATATGTTGTAGTTCTAATTGTGCCATATTTGATATATACAGACGCTATTTATAAACGTTAGAAGGATGCAAAAGGGTTTTATGTAAGTAAGTATTTACCTCAGGCTTTCATACTCTTCTCTAGTCAACCTGATCTGTTTTAGAATCTCTTTTATCATGCCTCTTCCTAGAAGTTCATTTCCGTGTACCGGCACAGTTGTCTTCCTGCCATCTGCATGTATATATCTTATATGGCTGCCTTTCTGGTGAATTCTCTGAAAACCCAACCTCTCGAGTATTTCACACATATCTTTTCCAGATATGAGAACAAGCTTTGTCATACACTGACTTCAACTTTCTGGACGCCAATAAACTTCATTGGATATATTTCTTCTTTTTCTGCTTCTAAGCAGGTTTCTATTGCCTCTTTTATCCTCTCGAGGACTTGGGGTATTGTTTTGCCCTGAGTGGAACAGCCCTGTATATCTGATGCCGTAGCTATGTATAATCCGTCCTCATCCTGTTCAATTAAAACAGTAAAATCCATAACTTTCTTCTCCATAATTATAGTGAGATTAGCGGTTTATAAACTTTAGAATGAGCTTATTTCTTCCCCTTTATCTTGGCCTGCTGCTTTTCCAGTTCTGTTCTCCTCTTCTCAGCCTCTTTGGCTGCACCCACATAATCAAGTTGCTTTTTCAGGTTCACACCGATTGCTTCCACATCTTCCTCCAAATTAATTAGCCACTCAGAATCCGGATGGTAGATGTCTTCACCTTTCTCGTTCTTGCCCATGTAAAGCTTTTCTTGCGCCTCCATTTCTTTGAGGTAATTTAAAACTTTATCTTCTGGTAAAGCTGTCATTTCCACCAATTCCTTCAAAGTCATCCCCTTCACCTTTTGCGGCTGTTGCGGTTGTGGGGATTGCTGCGGATTTTGCTGGTTCATAAAATCTCTAGTTCTGTGGGTATTTATATGTTTATTTTCCTTCAACTGCTCTTTGTCTGTCTTCTCGCTCGAACATTATTGTTGAGTCTGTGTAGGTTTCCATTTCAACTATAAGCTCTTCGGCTTCCTGATCTGTTAACCTTCCCGCTTTGAAAGATCTGAATCTATTTGAGTATTTCATGAGCTCATTCATTTCAATTCTTTTTTCTTCAAGCCCGCCCTCTCTCCAAGCCTTTGTGCTTTTTACAACATTGCACAATCTCATATAGGCTCCGTTAACCCTATATTTCACCGGCACTTGAGAGTGTGGAATTCTTGGTTCCAGCTCTTCATATACCGGTTCTTCTATTTGAATTTCTTTCACAGCTGAGACTTCTTTAACTGGTTCTGGGGCCACGATTTTTATTTCCTGTTCTCTGTTAGTACAGGACATTCCTAGAGCTAATGTTAATCCCCAAGCTGACCTGTATGCGGCCTTTTCCAAAGATTTGTAAATTTCTCTCATATACATGAATATGTTCTTAGATAAGTTTTATAAACCATAGTTCAGTCAAAATCTTCCACTCCATTTTCTATTTTACTTTTCTTATTTGGATCGCGGAGTCTTTTTATTAGATTGCCTAGCAACTGCCTTTCTCTTAAGTTCCATGCACTATTATCGTCATCAAGTAAACTATCTACCCTTCCTTTTGAATCTATAGACTCCATAATGAGTCCAAAACTCCAATTGCCACCCATTCCAAAAGTCAAATTATCACCCATATGCGGATCCTCAATCGGAGCGTTACCTATGCTACCTATCAATACTTCTATCAGATAATTATCAAATAAATATACTTTTTTAACGGAAGAAATCTCTTTTGTTCTCAAAAAAGGCGTATACCCCATTGCCCATGATAAATATGAATTGTTTTCAAAAAGGTGTCCATTTCTAATCTTTTTTGTTCCACCTCTTTCCCAAACGTCTTTTTTCAATTCTTCCATGACATCCCTATTGGTTTTCTCTATATCCATTAATTCAACAACATCGTCTACAATATCAAGATATCTTCTATTGGCCTCTTCCACAGTAATTGCACCATTTTGGGAAAATTCATCTTGATCAATATAACCGTCAGAATTAGGGTCTGTGATAGGCGAAGTGTATGAAGGGTCTAAAGCAAGGCTTCTTTTTCCACTATCTTCTTCTAAAGTTGTTATTATTCTTTTGCCGTTTCCTAAATTAAAAGTTTTTGGCGATCCGTTAGATTTAATATTATCAACAATTGTTTGAATGGTTCTTTGAACATAGTTTTCCTTGTTTTTCTCTTCAACCTTTCCATCAGAACCAACAAAAGCTAAGGCTGTCAGAATCCCTGCACCAAACCATCTGTAAATTGATCTCATATGCATCTCAATATATTATCCACGATTTATACCAAACTCATCTCTATCCCTAACTTGAAAGGCTTTCATATGTGCTTGAAATAGTGGGTCTCTGTCTTCTGGATTCACTCTCTGTCCATATTGTCTTAACAAGAATTTAATTACTTCTTCTCTTCTAAAATTTGTTTCAGAATCAGATTTCGGGGCTTCTACAGAATATCTCTGAATCTCTCTATTTATTCTGATTTCCAATGTTTCAAGAGGTTTCTTAAGAAGATAAAAATGCAACTCAGACAAATCTGTTGCAAACTCTCTAGTAGTTCTATATTCCCTCACATCGCTTAACAAAGCGAATTCTTTTTGATTATCTTCAACATCTCCCATTAATATCCTTCTGAACTTTCCACCCATAGAACCTTCAAATTCGAGTTTTTGCAATGAATCGTAAACGCCTGCCTTTGCCATTTCTTCCCTAACTTCTGGTCTTCTATTGGCCTCGATTTCCCTTGGTATTGTGACATATTTTTCCCAAAGTGATTTTATTGTTGCGTCTATCACTGGCCCAAAATTCAAATCCAAGAAAACTGGGGCTATATATTTCGATAGCCACATATTTTGTTGCTCATATGTTGGTTTTTTCATATAATCATCACATTACACTTTCACTGATTTTGAAAACAATGTTGCCATTCCGTCATCTCTATAAACTAGAACACCATATTTTCCATCTTTTGCAGGCCCTGGATTTCCAAAAATTTCCCTGGAAAAGGTTCCTGCTGGAACTGGGTTTCCTTGTCTGTCTGTTGTATAAACAGCTTCGTGTATGTCGCCTGCTAAAACTTTTTGTATTCCGAGCTCGTCAACTAAACTTGATAAAAGCTGGTTTCCAGCGTGAACTTTTTTAGGAACACCTTTTCCTTCTTTAAGAAGTTGTTCTACTAAAGGTCCTGCTATTTCCTGGCCTTTGTAAATTGCTCGAACAGCGACATCGAATGTATCATCCGCAGACATTTGTGGTGGATTGTGGCAAAGCAAAATAGTTCTATCTGGTCGGGTCACCAATTCCATTAAATCATTTGGATTGTAAACGTGTATATGACCTTTTCCGTTACTATAATCAGCTGTCGGACCTAAATCGCTTCTGACATGAAAACCTCTTGAAACATCCTTTGTTGATCCAGGAACCCAGACAAGGTCAACTTCAATACCATTTACTTTTAATGTGTATTTTCCAAGTTTTGTGGCATCTACCACATTATCCAAATCATCTTCTAATTGTCTGAACGCTTCACTGTATGCAATAAAATCTTCATAATTTCCAGGAATCCAAGAAACAGGAACACCAACTTTGTCATATACTTTTAAAGTTGCAGCTATATCGTCAAATTGTTCTTGTAGAGAAGCGTATATGTCTCTGGGGGCATCTCCTAAATATTCTATTCTGTCCACTTCTTCTCTCTTCAGAGCTTCAGCTATGCGACTATCAAACCCGCCCATGTGCGAATCTGTCACAACCCCTATTTTTATTTCAGTCATAGTTTACCTTTGTAATCTAAAACTAATTCTCTTTCCTTCCCTTTGCTGCTCGCACAGCTTCCAAGCTTTTCAATAAATTATCTATTCCCTTGTCTACTTCTAACTGTATCAATATCATGTCAATTGTGAATGGGTCATATTTCCCGTCTGGAAGCACGAGCTTTTCTTTTTCCACATCTTCTTTCAAAGGACCTTCAAGATATTTTCTGACAAAGCCTTCGTCTAAACCAATTTCAGCTGATATCTCTTCCACTGTCAGACCTCTTATTTGATTTTCCATATCATTTACCTCCTTGTTCAAATGCGCCTCTGAGCTCTCCTAATTTGGCTCTTATAGGTTTCATTCTGGCTTCTTGCTGAGCTGTTTTAAGTTCGTCTAAAGTCTGTTCGCCTCTAGCTATGAGTTCGAAGTTACCGTCCCCGTCTGCGTCTTCAGCGTCTAGCACATCGGGTATCCAAACATATGTTGGGTTTTCATATGTGCCCTTACCTCGCGATAAGCTTCTGTAGGCACTGTATACATAAAATCCGCTCCAGTCAAAGATGTCAACTCGATTATCACTCCATGAGATAACATACTGTCTTCCTTTTCTTTTACACTCCTCGCCGTAGAATGGTAGTTTTGATGTGTCTAGATCTTCTATAGGTTTTGCGCCTTCCATCAATGGCTTTGTTTTGTCTAACTCCATCTCTCTTTTCTCATAAACCACTTCCCACGAATCTTTATTTGGCTTTCTTTCTGCAACTGGATAAACTTGGGCTGACGGCGCTGTTGGTTGGTTTGCAGGCGCGTTTGTGTAGTTGCCACAGCCTTCTCCCAATAGTCCAAAACCTGCTGTTGTTAAAACTGCAGCTCTTCCAAAGTTACCTAAACATTCTTTTGCGATTTCAAAATATTTTCTCATATTTTCCATACTAGTTTGAATTTCTATATTCTCGGGCAGTAATTACCATATCTCCGTTTGTGTCAGTTCGCTTACAAGCTTCTAGAATTGCTTTGTCACCGATTTCACAAATCTCCATTGGTGATAAACCCATATTCACAAAAAACGGCGTTGTTTCCAATTCTCTAGAGATTTTGGCATCAGCTACATAGCCATTCCTCATATCTTTTAGACTTAGACCCATTCTATCAACTCTCTCCATTGGTGTAGACGTGCATCCTTCACCTAAAAGGCCTAATCCAGCAGCTGTTAAAAGTGCCGCTCTTCCTAAACCACACACGTACTCATTTACCCTTTCAACATATTTTCCAATTTTTCCTGTCATATTTCTTACCTCCATTTTCCAAATTAAATTATAGGGTTGAAAAAATCAAAGTCCCTATCTAATCAGACATCCAATCTCTAACTAGTTTTTCTCTCTGTGCTGTAAGCCTTTGTTCTCTACCAGGTTCTGGTTGTCCGCTTCCAAGTGTATAACCTGCCGGCAATACTAATTCAGTTCTACCATCTCCATCTGTATCGCGCACTGAGACCTTGTTTTTGTCTAGTACTGGCATTTCCATTACTGGCATAGATGCCCCTTCTGCTGATGCTGGCATTTCCCTGCTAAGCACATAGTCGGCCCCAAACCCTGCTGCTACAAGGCATGTTGCTGCAAACCCTGCTTTTGCGCGTGTGTTTAGTTTGCTTGTATATTGGCTTATGAAATCCAACACGGATCCTATATAGCCTTTTGGTTTTTGTACACTTTGTGCACTTCTTCCTGCCACACCGTCGTTTATGTCCGTTTCAAGACTTTTCTCTGCATATCCTTTCATATTTCTACCTCCTCTTTTTCTTTTTTAGACCTCAACTTGTACAGGATTTCTGTGTCAGTTTCAGTCAAATCTTGAATTTTCATAACTATGCAACTAGATCCAAACCTCCTTTATAGTGCTTGGTTGACGCCCCTTTAGCCAAATGGATTTCTACATTTCTTTTATCTTGAACCAGATCTGCGAAGACGGACAATGCGCTGTAAACCCTTTTCATGCCATCTGATCCCCTATCTTCTATTGGAAGAGATTGCCTAGAGCCATCAAGTTCTACTGTAAGCGATACTCTACCACCCATGCTTCTGCAACGTACACCGTCTATAGGGTACTGTCTAAGCATATCTCGCCCAACCTCTCCTCCCATATAGGATTGCCATGTGTCTTGTATTCCACTCATATTTTGTCACCTGTTAGTAACATATTTTCTAATTAGACTATGGTTTAGGGGTTTATAAAGCTTTCGGTTACTTACTTTAAAGGAGTAATTGAAGCGCGAAACTGGCTTTGTTATATGGTCTTAAATGGCTAAACAGGCAGGTAGAAAAGGCGTATAGGTAGCTTAGTAGGAAAGGGCTGTTGCCTTGTAGAATCGGTGATTATGGAGAAGAAAAAGCGCTTGGATTTTGAAAACCTGAAGGAAGAGGAGACAGAGCTAATTTTGAAAAGAAAGAAGAAGACAGAAGAGCCAGAATTAGAGGATTGGACAGAGGATGACTAGTTTACTAATACAATATCCCTGCCACTTTTTTCAACATAGGGAAACCGCGGACCTCTTGGCCGAACTGGCTTAGCTGCTTGACTTTTGCTGAGGAAAAGACCTTTTTGATCTCTTCGAGCCTTTTTGTCTGTTGTTTCCTCCTTTCAGAACAGAACTTGCAGCCAGAGCTTTGAGGGACTAGATTATTTACCACAACAGATTCCACTGGGATGCCATATTGCGCCAAGGATTTCAAGGAGCGTTCGGACTCAAGGATTGACATTGCCTCTGGGATCAAAACCAAATTAAAGTGCGTTCTTGTGGAATCAGATAAAATTTTCTTGGCCTCCTCTATCCTGGTTTTCATGGCCTCCAGCTCTTTGGCCCCGAACCCTTCCTCGTCTTTCCCTCCCATAGGGAGTATTTTCTTGATTATGCCAGTTACAGCAGAAATCTTCATGCGCATTTTTATCAGTTTTCCAACCCAGGAATCAAGGACATTTGGCAGGGATAAAAATCTGAGGGCATGGCCGGTTGGCGCAGTGTCAAAAATGATCACGTCATATTCCTTGCTCTGCATGTATTTCAGGAATTTGTCAAAGGCAGCGACCTCATCAATACCCGGCGTCATGCCAATCATGTCGAAGGTTTCTTCTAATCCAAACCCCTTCAGGTAGCCCATGTTTTCTATTTTAAGTGAGAATTTATCCTTGTACTCTTGCATCGATTTTACTGGATCTATTTCAACTGCAAACAAATCTTTGGCCAGTTTTTTTACTTCCCCACCGACTTTTACGTCAAAGGAGTCGCCTAAAGAGTGGGCTGGATCAACAG
>DATDTO010000079.1:0-7330 GCA_035290825.1 archaeon | reverse complement strand
TCGTCCCCTAGAGATTGACCACCAAATTTTGCTGAGGATCCCCAAACCCTAGCGTATTTTACACTCCCTTCCCAATTCCTGTGTATCTTTTTGGCAACATCTAATATCGTGGTGTTTTTGGTCATGATCAACGGCTCTTTCATATCTGGATCTTTGCCTATCCTTTTCAGATAAATTCTTATCAATCCCAACTTTTCCCAAACCTTCTGTTTAAACTCATCCAAACCCTTCCCATATTGGGCAGAAACTAATACACATCCCTGAAAACTTTTTCTAAGCTCCCTAGCCCGCTCCAAATTAATCACATCTGCTTTATTTATTATGGCAAGGGAAGGCACGTAAATCCTATTCCCCTTTACACCGTCTATAAACCTATCAATGTCCATATCCTCCCTAACCACAACATCTGCGTTGTGGACAGAAAATTCGTGTAGCATGTCGATCACAAGCTTCTTGTTTATTTTTTTCGCGCTTGTCGGGACACCAACGGAAATGCCTCCAATGGATTTTTTAGTGATTTTCATGTCAGGAGGGTTTGTATCCACCCTGAAATTAGCATTGTAAAGTTCTTTGTGTATTATCTCCAATTCCTTCTCAGCCTTCTGCGCGGAAGCGATAAGCAAAACCAAATCAGCATTCCTAGCGACAGCTAAAACCTCTTTACCCCTTCCAGCGCCAGACGAAGCGCCTTCAATCAAACCAGGTAAATCCAAAACCTGTATGTGTGCTCCATTGTAGACCAAAGTTCCTGGGACCACATCTATTGTTGTAAAATCATATGCGCCTACCTTTGAATCTGCGTCTGTAATAGCGTTTAGTAATGTGCTTTTTCCTACAGATGGAAACCCTACCATAAGGATTGTGGCATCCCCTGTTTTTTTCAAACCATAACCATATCCATGCGATCCACCACTTTTAACCTTTTCCTGTTTATCCTTTAAAACAGAAAGTTTGGCCTTTAATTTACCAATGTGGAATTGAGTATGTTTGTTATATTTTGTTTTGATCAACTCTTCCTCTATCTCCTTAATCTCCAACTCCACACCTTCTATGGGCTTAACTTGTTTTTTATCTTCTTGCTCTTTCATATCGCAAATTGTATGATGCCGAATAAATATAGTATAGAGATTATTATTGGCTGGTGTATCAAATAAATAACCAAAGAATGCCTACCAAGAAAGCTAAAGAGCTTTGACAGAGAATTAGAAGCTTCTACAATTTTAAATTGCCTGTTACCACCAGAATAAAGCTTCTTTCCAGCAAATACACCAAGCAACACCACACCAAACCACGGGAAAATTGGGAAATAGTCAAAGGTGTAAAATCCAGTCGGCTGCAAGCCTATCCACACAAGCCAAGGAAAGTTAAAAACCAAACCAGATAAGTAAAAGCCAACTACAATAAAAACAATTGCAAGAAGCAGGTTGAGGTATTTGAACCTCAAAAAAAACATAGAAATGATTACAGCTACACCAATAAAGTGCAAAACACCGAAAACTATGAAGTTATTTTTGAATGCGAGGAAGGTTATCGCAGTTATCAGCAGTCCAAAACCAAAAACTTTCACCCCTCTTTTCAAATTCTTGATCAAAAACCTTTCATTGTTTCTTTCATAACTGATTGCCAAGCAAATCCCCACCAAAAAAACAAAGATCAAAGCCGTTGCCCTTGCAAAATATAGCCAGAAACCAGAGCCAACATCAATACCGTAACCGCCAAAGTAGTATAAGTCAAAAACAAGGTGGAAAACAGCCATCATGATTATGGCCACTCCCCTAAAAAAGTCAAGCTCCCAAAACCGTACCATGTGAACCATGGTTATACTTATTTTCTGCATTAAATAGATAAATTAAAAATCAAAAATGTTGAGGATTTAGTAATCGGCGTCTTCCTCCTCTTCTCCTTCAGAGTCGTCATCTTCCTCCTCTTCTTCATCGTCAAAAAGTTTAGGATGCATAGCCACCTCCAAATTTGTTTATTAATAGTGGGTAAGCCTTAAATACTTTTCTGTTTTCTTTGTACCGAATTTAATATATAAGGAAATTAATACATACAGTATGAGAAAATCCATAAAGAATGCCAAAGATAGCATCTTCAAAAGATCTGAGAATATTTCCGGAGTAAAAATAGAAGGCTACGATTTTAACCAAGGTGTGGACTTTAAAAAAATATTAGAAAAATACAAAAGCACCGCGTTCCAGGCTTCCAACCTTTACAAAGCAATTGAGATAATCAAGAAAATGAGGAAGGAAAAAGTGAAGATATTTTTCGGTTATACATCCAACATGGTTAGCTCTGGTTTGAGGGATGTGATAAGGTATTTGGTTGAGCACAAATTGGTGGACGTCTTGGTCACAACAGCCGGCGGCGTCGAAGAGGACATAATAAAAACAATGAAACCCTTTGTTTTAGGCGATTTTAGGGCTGATGGCGCAAAACTAAGGGAGAAGGGAATTAACAGGACAGGAAACATTTTCGTCCCGAATGACAGGTATATTGCCTTTGAAAACTTTTTCCAGCCAATCTTGAAGGAGCTTCTTGAAAAGCAAAGGAAAAGTGGAAAAATAATCTCCGCTTCAGAAATCATAGACTTGTTTGGTGAAAGGGTAAACGAAAAATCCTCAATCTACTATTGGGCACACAAAAACAAAATCCCAGTTTTCTGCCCAGCCTTGATGGATGGTGCAATTGGTGACAATGTTTACTTCTTCAATTTTGACAAAAACCAAGAGAAGAGGGACGACACTGGCTTTGCCAGTGTCAAGTCATTGTTAGTTGATATGGCTCAAGATCACCACAAGTTAATTGAACTGGTAATGGGTGCAGAGGAGACAGGAATAATTGTTTTAGGCTCCGGCGTTGTGAAACACACAATATGCAATGCAAACATGTTCAGGGAAGGCGCAAAATATGCAGTGTATGTGAACACATCATCAGAATATGACGGTTCAGATTCAGGAGCAGAGCCAGAAGAGGCCAAGTCCTGGGGAAAAATAGCAGCCGAAGCTGACACAGTAAAAGTCGTCGGCGACGCAACGATTTTATTTCCGTTGATTGTGAGTGGAGCCTTTGTTGATTGATATGACACCACAAGAAGAAGCCTTGGAATTGCACAGAAAATTGAAAGGAAAATTATCTATAAAATCAAAAGTTCCAATAGACACAAACACACTAAGACTTGCCTACACACCAGGAGTTGCAGAACCATGCAAAGAAATAGCGAAAGATAAGAGCAAAGTTTATGAGTATACTGGAAAAGGAAATAGCGTTGCAGTTGTTTCTGATGGGTCAGCTGTTCTAGGCTTAGGTAATATTGGTCCGCTAGCAGGGCTTCCCGTGATGGAAGGAAAATCTTTACTTTTCAACGAGCTTGCTGGAATTGATTCTTTCCCAATAATCCTGGATACACAAGAGGCGCACAAAATAATCGAGACAGTAAAAAACATCGCCCCTAGTTTTGGTGGAATAAATTTAGAAGACATCCAAGCGCCAAGATGTTTTGAGGTTGAGGAGGCCTTACAGAACATTGGGATCCCAGTATTCCACGACGACCAGCATGGGACTGCCATTGTAGTTGCAGCGGCCTTGATAAACGCGTGTAGGGCGTCTGGAAAAGAGATAACAGAGCTTAAGGTTGTTGTTTCTGGGGCTGGCGCGGCTGGCACAGCTGTTACAAAGATGTTGATGTGCTTTAACATCGCAGAAAAACTTTGCAGCCCAGTTAAGGATGTGATCACTGTTGACAGCAAAGGGATAATTTACAGGGGGCGAGATAACTTAGATTTCTACAAGGGTTGGTTGGCCAGTTCAACAAACAAGGAGAATAAAAAAGGCTCTCTAGCAGACGCCTTGGTTGGTGCAGATGTTTTTATTGGAGTGTCAAAGGCCGGGCTGCTTACCGAACCAATGGTAAAATCAATGAACAAAGACCCAATAATATTTGCAATGGCTAACCCTGTCCCTGAGATTGATCCTGTTCTCGCAAAAAAGGCCGGAGCCCTGATTGTTGGCACAGGCCGCTCAGACTTCCCAAACCAGATAAACAATGTGCTCGCCTTTCCAGGTGTTTTTAGAGGCGCTCTAGACGCAAAGGCAACAAAGATAACCTCAGAGATGAAGGCAGCTGCCTTTAGGGCTTTGGCAGATTATGTTACTAAACCAGAGGTCGACAAAATCTTGCCATCACCTTTGGACAGAGGCGCAACAAAAGCAGTCGCTGACGCAGTAAAAAAGGCCGCAATAGAAGGCGGTTTCGTGAGGAAAAACTAACTCTTCAATAAAATCCTGTTTTCAAGTTTCCAGTAAACGATTTCTGCGCCTGGTTGAACTTTAGTCTGCATATCTTCTGGAATCGTTGTCTCAAAAGTTGAATAATCAGTCAAATCCATTATCTGCGCAACAGTGCCAGAAACAGAGATAACCTGCCCGCCTCTTTTCTCTATTATGGGTGTTGAAACGTCGGTGTCTGCCGGTTTTAGTATGCCCCTTTTTTTGTCATCAAAAAGTCCCACAGCATCAATCCTGGCCTTAGCAGAACCATGTTTTCCAGGCTTAGAAAATTCGACTTTCACTGCTTTGCATGGCTCGCCATCAATAGTTATGTAACTTCCAACCTTGATTTCCTTCAAGCTTACAATCCTTTCGGCCATATCTTACCATTCTATGAAAAATATACAATACCTAAAATGTTTAGACACATATCTAACGGTATTAGATATATAGTGACATCGAATATTTAAACCCGCCCACTATCAAATTGTATCTCTGTGTAGCCGGCATTAACAAAAAGCCAAAACATCGAGCAAAGCTTTATATACTAGTTATGTGTATATAATTGTGTAAAGTCTAAACAGTTACTATTTGGGAGTAAACAATATGGGACAAAAGCTTGAAGTATATTTGGAAGCAACGTGTAAGGACGGTTGGAAAGACGATCATCGAGTCTTCGGGTTTTTGGCTGATGTTGTATGTGCTTATCAGAGTCTCGATAAAGGTTTGGAAGTAAATCCAGACGATTTTATAATTGGTTGCATAGAAGGCCTACGCAAAAACAACGTACCACAACCGTTGAGCAACTATTTTACTGACGTTGTTGGTGGCACAGTAGATGCAATTGAGGTATCAGAAAGTGGGCGACCTAGAGGATTTAAAAGAGCGCCAGGTTATGTACCACAAGGCCAACCTAGACGCCTTAAGAGGAGAGATGGGGGAAGTTCATAATTTATGGAAAAGCCGAAAACAGGATGTCCTGAATGTGGTAGCACGAAAATAGAGATGGATTCTTCAAGGGGCGAAAGCACCTGCGCAAAGTGTGGTCTTGTTCTAAAAGAGAGCATGATTGACCTTACACAGGAATGGAGAGCCTTTGACGAGAACCAAAGATCCAAAAGGGTCAGGACAGGCGCACCATTAACAGCAGTCAAGCACGATCATGGTATTACAACAGAGATAGGCAAGGGTAAAGGCGAGCTCTTCAAAGTAGGAGCCAAGAAACGGGCCCAATATTATAGACTAGCCAAATGGCACAAAAGATTAATTAAGTCTAGGGACAGAAACCTTTCCTTCGCCTTCTCTGAACTTCAAAGATTAGTTTCACAATTAAACCTTTCTCCAGCTGTCCATGAAAAGGTGGCCAAACTTTATGAAAAGGCCGCAAACGACAGCTTGGTAAGGGGTAGGTCAACAGAATCCATAATCGCAGCTTTGTTATACACAACTTGCCGAGAGCAAGGCGCGCCAAGGACATTGGACGAAATATCCAAAGCTTCTGGAATCAGCAAAAGGGACATCGGAAAAACTTACAGATACATTTCAAGAAAGCTTGTCATGAGGATATTGCCAGCGAGGGCACAAGATTATGTGCCAAGATTCGGTTCACTGTTAACTTTAACTGAAAAGGTGCAGGTCAGAGCTGTCAAAATATTGGACGAAGCTGCAGAATCTGACGTTACTTCTGGGAAAGGCCCAATCGGTGTCGCTTCAGCAGCCCTTTACATCGCCGCGGTTTTGGAAGGCGAGAAAAAGACGCAAAGGGAAGTTGCAGATGCCATCGGTGTGACAGAAGTCACAATAAGGAACAGGTACAAAGAGATTGTAGAGAAACTAGGCATCAAAGACGAAGTTGAAGAAAAGGTCAAAGAAGAAGAACTAATAGCTGTTTAGGAGGATTTTATGCCATCTGCTCATTATGTTAGAGGCAATTTATCCAGAGAAGGTATACAAAAATTGTATTTACGAGTTGGAGATCGTGTAGGTATAGGTGTTTCTGAGGATGGTTTTAACTTCAGACCTTATGCAAAGGGCATAGTTTCTATTGATCCTGAGTACGAAACATATGGAGAATTACCCCACTTAGCTTTATTCAGAGAAGGCGCATCAAGCCCAATAACAGGCGATCGCACGCCAATACCATTGCCATATTTAATTCCAGCACTTGACGTCGCTCTGGAAAACTTAACAACACACGCTGAAAATGGAAAACCTAAAAAATGGGAAGAAATGAACATTATAAATGATCTCAGCGAAGGTGATGAGCCCTTTTTTGCAGGCGTTCGTATGGAATTGCATAAGGCGCTTAGCGTCTAAAAATGTTCTATCAAGATTACCAAATAGACCGAGGTATGGAGAAGATATGGGAAGAAGAGAGGATTTCAATAGGGAACTGGAAGCTGTGAGAGCAGTCTATGGTAGTTTGGACATGAGTTATGCCTTGGTAGAACATAGAATGAGTCCTGCAGATTTTGGTGTTGCAGACGGGCTATTCCGATATATTAGAAGTGAGCTTGATGTCTTCAGCAGACCATTAGGCGGGCATCCAGATGTTCCAGTTTCTAGAGAACTTATACAATCTGCAAGGGAAAGATTAGAAGGTGTAAAAACAAAACTAGTGGAAGCTAAAAGAGTGATGGCAAAATATTTGCACAACAGGCAAGACTACGATGACACTATGGTTTTAGTATGCCAATATAGAGAAAGGGTTGAAGGGTTAAGGGGACGCATGAGCGAAGATGATGCTGCTAGAGCAGGTAGTTTTTTGAGATCTGTAGACTTTGGAGTAATAAAGGAAAGGGATGATTACACGCCTATTGTTGATCAAATTATAACCAGCCTTGATAATCTTGATGGATTGTTGTCAAAGTATGAAGTCGTTGAACAACCAAAGGCGGGAGGTCACGGAGCAATATTTATTTAAACCTTACACTCTAAGTAGAGGATTGAGATTTATGGCAATACATGTTGTGTACAGGGACGGGGAAGTCAGGGAAATAAGGAAGGATAGGGAGTTTGGAAAGCCTGCAGAAACATATTTTGTAAAATCAGACGGGACTTA
>DATDTO010000078.1:0-4219 GCA_035290825.1 archaeon | reverse complement strand
CATTGGTGCACTAGATTATTTGGTTTCTTCGCAGGGTATAGACGAGGACCTTATTGTGATTGCGGGCGATAACCTTTTCGATTTCAGGCTCAAGGAGCTTGTGAATTACTATAACAAAAAGAAGTGTCCTGTGATAGCTTTTTACGATATGCAAGATCTCGAAGCTGCAAAAAGGTTTGGGGTGGCTGAGTTGGACAAGGACGACAAGGTTGTTGATTTTTCAGAGAAACCAGAAACCCCAAAGTCGACCTTTGTTTCAACTGGTTGCTATATTTTCCCACATGAGGCACTGGCTATGATTTCTACATATCTTAAGGACAAAAACAACCACGATGCCCCTGGATATTTCATCAGCTGGCTGTACAAAAGGCTGCCCGTGTATGGGTTTAGGTTTAAAGGGAAATGGTATGATATAGGCAGCTTTGAAGCTTACTTAGAGGCTGAGAAGGAATACAAAAAGAGGAATAGGCTATAGATTTTCTAGTTAATCGCCTGGCCACCCATCTGCTACGCTGTAGTGTTCAATTAACTGCGATCCGAGACCCTTTCCATTAGAGTCTAAAAGCTGTAGGGTAACAGCCCACTCGTAAACCACACCTTCACCTTCTCTCACAAATTTGCATCCGACAATTCTAGAACCATCTGAAAGGAAAAGTGCGGCTGTTCTTTGGTCTCCTATATCTGTTTTTCCATAGCCAATTGGTTTTCTTTTGCCAGCTAATTTGCGTGCGCTTTCTCTAACATTGTCTCTGTAAACATCGGGTTCAATCTCCAAACTGGCAGAGAGTGCTTTAATATCTACCTCGAAATCTTCAACTAGTTTCTCGTAGAAGTCTGCTCTTTTTCTAGGCTCTCTTAAAGTTGGTGCGCCGCTCATGTTATAGATTAGAAGTAAAGATTTTTAAGCTAACCATATTCTCTCCATGAATGCTTGCACTTGACGCATCTCAAAAACAGTGTTGGTGCCTCGTCTGCTGATCTTGTTTGTTGCATCCACCAAAAGGCCTCCTTGTTTCCACATTTTGGGCAGTTGGTTTTTGTTTTTGGCAGTGCCTCTTCGCTTTTTTCTATAACTATAATCTCGTCCAGTGGAGCTTTCTCCACCTTTTCCCTTATCTCCAAAGGCTTGTAGTCTTTTGATTTGTAACCACATTTCCTGCAGACTAAACTGGACTTTTTCCCGTCTTTTTTCACAACCAATATTAAACCACAATTGTCGCAGAATTCCATAATCTACCTTTTTATTTTATTTTTCTCTTTATACCTTTCCTACTCTGGGATGTTAACTTCTTTGTTTTCTTCGCTTTAGAAAAGATATGCTTCTTTCCTTTTCTTGTAGTTGAATATATAAATACTACTAATACTACAACGACTATTAAAACCCAGCTGTTTGGTATCACAGTTTCTGTTATAAAAATCTTGACCCAGCCTAATAACGGGACTATAAGGATTTCCTTTCCGAGTATTTGGTTAGGTTGGATATTTTTTTCAAAAGGTAGCTGTCCTGCGTTTGCGTCGCCCTTTGTCTGGAAGGTACCGTCTGCGTTCCTTGTTATAACCCTGTGGACAATTGGCGCGCCTTTTTCTCCTGTCACAAACACAATTATATCGCCTTGTTTTATGTTTTCAGGTTTGGATCCCTGGATTATAAGTATGTCGCCGCGGGAAAAGGTTGGCTGCATCGAGTTTGATTCTACAGCAACAATCGGTGTGCTGGTTGACAGGAGAGCGCCTAACCCAAAATTTACAAGGACAGCAAGTAGGATGCCTACACAGACATATAGAATCGTTGTTTTATTGTCGGCTGGTTTTTTTCTGGCCATTTAATCACAAGTAGATGTACACTGTAAGTGTCCTTTGTTTATTTCTTGACAGCCTTTTCAAACTCTACTCTAAACTCCTTTGCTTGCTCTGTTATATCTTGAGCTGCGCTGAGAAGTGTCTTTTTTGGGTCTTTTGACCTTACAACAACATACGGCTCTGTGATATATGGGTGTTCCTGAATGTATGATGCTTGATCTGCCTTTTCTTCCCAACACTTTTCCCTTAATAAGTTTAGAAGCGTGTGGGTTTCGCCGGCAACCTTGACTTTTAACAGGTTTTTGTCGCTTTCCAGAAGCTCTAATTTCATAAGTATCTCTATTAGCCGATTCTACGGTAAGTTATATTGTTACACTATAGGTTTATAAGCTTATTTTTTATTGGTATATGTATGAATTTGGAAGGGATATACAATGATTTGAAGGGCGGGAAAATTAAGCCTTACAAGCTGGAAGAGGCTATTTTGGAAGGTGTTTTTGGTGGCGATGGTTCTAAGTTTTTGCAGGCAAATAAGGAGGCTGTTGCGCTCAGGCTTAGGTTTTTAGAGGAGAAAACTGGCAGGGGGTTGGATAATATTAAGGGTGCCTTTGTTTCTGTGGCCGACCCTGAAAAAAAGACTGTAGGCATAGAACAACAGATTGGTGGGGCGATCGTCCCTTTGGGTTTTGGCGGGCCATTGCAAATTCTTGGAGAGCAGGCAAAGGGTGAGTTTTATTTACCGATTGCGACAAATGAGGCTGCGTTGGTGGCTGGGCTAACAAGAGGTTGCAGGGCAATCAATGAGGCTGGTGGGATTAGGGTTGTGGTGACAAAGGATCATATGACAAGGGCGCCGTTGATTGAAACACCAGATATAGAAAAGGCGAAAAAACTATCTGATGAGATAAGGTCTAAGGGTGAACTCTACTACAAAATGAAAGAGGCCGCTGAAAAGGAGTCTAAGGTTTCTAAACTTTTGGATATTCAACCATTCCAGTCTGGAAGGCACGTACACCTAAGGTTTTATTTCCAAACAGGCGATAGCATGGGCATGAACTCCGTGACAAAATACTCTGCAAACGCGGTGAAGGCTTTGAAGGAAAAATACAACTGGGTTGAATTGGTCAGCCTGACCGCAAACATGTGCACTGACAAGAAGGCTACGCACACTAACGTATTGCTTGGAAGGGGGAAATCTGTGGAAACTGAGGTTTTGATACCTGCAAAAATCATCAGGGAAATTTATGATGTGGAACCGGTAGATGTTGTGAAATTGAATTATCTCAAAAATTATAGGGGTTCTGCATTGGCTGGTACAATAAGCGGTTTCAATGCGAATGTGGCGAATACAATCGCGGCGATGTTTATTGCGACTGGACAAGACGCTGCACAAATAGTAGAAAGCAGTTCATGCTTTACAAATTTAGAATTGGTTGGTGAAGATTTGTTGCTTTCTGCTTCCTTCCCTTGTTTGGAGGTGGCGACAGTTGGTGGCGGCGCTGGCTTTGGGACTGCGAAGGAGTGTTTGGATATTTTGGGTTGCGCCGGGCCGGGCGCTGTTCCTGGATCTAACTCCAGAAAATTAGCTGAGATTATTGCAGCTGCCGCGTCTGCACAAGACCTGAATTTGATTGCAGCCGAGGCGCATGGCTACGAGTTAGCTGAATCACATATAAAACTGGCGAGGGGGAAATAGTTGTTATGGAATTATTTTATTGTCCATGGAACTGCGATCCAGAAAAAACAAGGGAAATCATGGAAGCTGTAGGGGGTTTAAAGCCGTTTAATGAAGTTTTTGATGGGCTTGTTTTGAAAGAGGGTGTTGATCTACCAACATCTAAGCGCGAAATTTATGACGCTGCCCAAATAGCAAGGAAAAACACTGTTGATTTATCGATGGGTAGGCTGGCTGTAGTTACAACAGAGAGACTTTGTGATGGTGGGATGACGTTGACCATGTTGACGCTAGTAGTCGCTGGTGATTTTCATGTATATGGCGCTGGATTTAGAAATCAAGGTGTTTGTTTTGCCAGGCCAATAAGGCACGAAGTCGTTGAAGCGGGTGGGAAAGATATCGATTTACAGTATGGTGTTGAGCTGGCGGCGCATGAACTGGGGGTGACTTTCATTTGGGATGGTTATGAACATTGTTCTGACAGGAGATGTTTTGTTTATGGGAAAGGTAAAAGATCAGGCTCATATATTACACCGCCATATGGAAGGGATCATTTTTGCGTATCCCATTCAGACGAGATTCTTAGGAATGCAGAAATATTTAGAGTTGGTGGGAGGCCAGCTTAGTTTATGAACCAAACAATTTTTCGCGCGTATGATATAAGGGGTGTGGTGCCGACAGAGTTGGATGAGGCTGATGCAGAAAGCATTGGCCGGGCTTTTGGCACGTTTATTTTCAATACCG
>DATDTO010000077.1:0-5236 GCA_035290825.1 archaeon | reverse complement strand
CTTTTCTCTTGCATCATGCTTCTTCTTGTCTATCAATTCCATAATCAATCTAGAAACTTCTGTCTTGTGCGGATAACTTTTCCTATTAATATCCTCCCAACTTAATCCCTTAACAAGCTTCCTAACCTTATTGAGGACATCAATATATCTTTGTTTTGTATTGTCTTTTCTAGCTATCTCTATTGGTGCGTCAAAACCCATCACAACCTTTTTATTTTTGTTTCCCCACTTGGCTGCAAAAACCATCTCTTTGGGATATTTCCCTGTTTTCCCAGATTTCAAATCTTTCTGTACAATTTCAACAAGTATCTGGTCTGGGTTTAGTGTTTTAAGAAGAGACTGAAATTCATTTTTGCGCCTAGGCAACATATCATGCTCTGTCCCAATTATGTAGATTTCGCCCATATAATCCCTTTCTAATTATAAAATCTTGAAATGCTTGAATACATCAATGATTCCATTTTCGTCGACACTTCGAGCAATATAAGAAAACCCTTTTCCTTTGGATTTTACCAACTCTTTTAATTCCTTTGACGCGTTTCCCATAGCAGCACCATATTTACACAGCTGAATAAATTGCCAATCGCTAGCACTGTCCCCAACACCCAAAACTTCATCAAATGAGATATTTGCACTTTTAATAATTTCCTCACATGCATTTTTCTTTGAGATTCCTTTTGCAGTAATTATTCCAAACTGTAGAGGTAATGCTACAGGATGAATACCCCAACTTAAAACCAGATCCTTTTCAAATGGTTTGAAGAAATTAACCAATCTTTTTTTATCGTCTTGATTATTTGCAATAGGCATGATTTTTGTAATTTTGTTCTGATTAGCGAATTCAGTAAGTGATTTTACACGTTTAGGTTCTCGCTGTAAAATATAGGCGTGTTTCTTAGTTATTTCAGAAGCCTGGCTTTCCTGAATAAAATAATCGTCAAGTGTGTAAAATTCAGTATATACGTTATTTTTCAAATACACTTCTAATACCTTCACAGCAGAGGGCGAATCTATAATATTGGCTTTCAAAGTTACATTAGCAATCGGATCGATAATGACTCCTCCGCCATCAGTGATATGTAAATTATCAAGTTCTGCACTTTCAATTATATTTTTAATCGCAAACTGTGGTTTAGCTGTACATAGGCTTACAAAAATACCTTTTAACCTAAGTTTTTTAAGAGCTGAAATTACTTCTGGATGAGGAGAAGGTGAATTAAATCCAATTTTCTCTCCAATAATCACACCGTCTACATCTAAAATCATGCCTTTTATTCTCATTATAAGTCAATAACATCCCACGAACTTATATTGTTTATTTTAATCTAAATAAATACTTCTCCAAATCTACTTTACCACCCATAACTTTTATCCCATCTTTTTTCAATAACCCAATTTCTTCTGAATATTTTTCTTCCCAGATCCGCAGTAACCACCCAAATTTCCATCTGATCGCACAATTTTATAACAAGGTATTTTCTCAGGGTGTTTGTTTGTCTTGAGTACTTGTCCAACCGCCCTAACAGTTTTTGGACTTCCAATAGTCTTCGCAACTTCCTTGTAAGTGGAAACTTTGCCTTTTGGGATTTTGGAGACAGCCTTGTAGACTTTTTCTGAAAATGCGCTCATAAATAACCTTATAAAACTTAGCTTTAATCTGTAACTGTTATGATCAAGATAATAGAGCACCGTAGAGGCAAATCAACCGGCGCTGAGATTTTAATTGGGGACAACACACCATTTAATAATCGTGAAAGGTTTTTTGGGGAAAGAGGGCGGTTATGCGACTATTTCCATACAAGAAGAGACGACCAAGGCCCGATTGTGACTGCCCGATTATATGGAGATTCTGAGGAATTTCCACTTTGCGATCATGGTGCAAGATATAAAGAAATAGACCTTCCAACAGTCCAGACTTCAGACAATGGGAAAGACTGGTCTAATTCTTATGGCATCTGGCTTCCAGACAGGCAAGTGTGGGTTGGCATTAACAGAAGAATAACATGTGGACGTCCAGGAGACCAATATACAGAACTTTTGTCTTTAGTAGCGCCTATTGAAATAGACACAAACCTCGCCTCTGCAATCTATGAAGCTGTTCATGGAAGAAGGTTTGAAGATGACGTAGCAAAACTAGATCCTTCAACAGTTCAGCCAAAAGTATGATATTATGAGTACGAGATTGCCTGTAAGACAACGGTTATCGCGACAATATGCATTAGATGCAGAGCTGTTAGCCGAGATAGAGCAGAAAGAGAATGTGCGTGCTGGTTATGTGTTGGTGCACTATGAAGAAGGTCCAGCAACTGAATTGAGGATAGCAGATGTTGCAGGTCAGGTGGCCTGTGGAAATAGGGCATCGCTGCTTTTAGGAGACGTCGAGGTTGTATCAAAAAAGACCGGTAAACCTGTAGACCTTACATTGTATTTTGTAGAGAGGTATTCCTATATTGCTGCATGCGATCAAAGACGCGCTGAAAGAAGAGAGCGACTCAGCGCTTCTCAATAACAGTCATCGACCGTCCAGAGTTAGAAGATATCTTCTCCCAAGCTTTTCTAAATTTGCTAAATAAAATCTTCTTGTTTTTCCCACCATGTATTTTGTCAGGGTCGTGGAAGTAAAAATTGTTTTTGTCATAACCCACAACAACAATCATGTGAGTATATCCAAGATTTTCTTTATATAGTTTATCTGCACTGACCTCGGTTAAAACAGGTGTGTTGTTGTCTATGAACTTTTTGATGAGAGAAATTGTCGCATTCTTTTTATGTTTTAATCCAATGCTTAGGGCTCTCTTATATTCCTTTTGATGAGTCTTAATCAATTCATTATCCGGATTCCAATCCTTTATAGAACCATCCCAAAAACTTCACCTTATACCCCTTTCTGATAATTATAGGCCCAATTTTAACATCCCAGCAACCTTTGTGTCCTGGCAGGGTTGAGTTTTTGCATAGCCATTTCTCATCAATATCGTCCCCATAAAACTTCAAAACCATCCTTACGCAAGCAGGAAAACAGCTATTTGCTAGAATTTGTTTCCTGTAAGGTACATCCAAAAGCTTAGAACTTCTCAAACTTCTTGAGCTCATAGTTATTATTTGTTTTCTCTATTAAACTTAGGAAGTTGGCCTGTTCCCCACCAATCACAACCCTTTTTATCAGCTCAAAATCACTCGGTATTATTATCTGCTTGAAATTGTCAATATCCGTGAGGTCAAACCATCTAAACTGACCATCTCCGTTGTTGTGGTAGCCATAGTTGTCTGTTTTCAGCTTGCAAAGGAACATCAGGAAGTGATCGACAACAGAGCCGGATTCCATCAGGATCTCTGATATCGTGCTGAGCATCCCTTCGTACTGGACAGTAAGTTCTGCCTTCTCAGCCATCTTCCTTGTTATGGCCTCGTTAACATGTTCCCCTTTGTTAACCTTTCCACTCGGCAAGCCCCACAAATCAGTGAACAAAGACTTATTCTTCTTCATCAGCAGTATATTATTCCTGTTTATGACTGCCCCAAGTACAACAGGAAGCGCATTCTCCATATCAATCCCCTAAAGTTGTAGCGACAGCTTTGCCGTTGTTGATAACAAAAGTGTGCTCTATCTGGCAAACCTTCTTGTTCTCAACCTCTTTTAGTATAGGATAAGTTTCCAAAGTACCAGCAGTTTCCAACTGCCTTAAAATCAAAGCAACCTTGCCTGGAGAGAACGCACTATACAACCACCTTTTAGCAAATGGGAAAGAGCCAAAGTTTGTCTTTATGTGCTCCAAAACCTTCCTAGCTTCAGGCAGCCTGATCGGCCGGTCCTGGAAAAACCTGTAAATCTCAACTGTACCAGATTCTTTTACATAACCATTTGATGTGGTCAAAAACGGTTCAATAGCAAAAGCATCGCCTTCCTTGAACTGGTAGTCTGTCTTGTTCTTTATGTTTGGTATTGCCGGTGAGCCGTGGAAAACATTTTGTTCGAGCATGTGACCTGTGAGGTTGACAATCACGCCTAATCCAGCAGCTTTGACATGCTCTTCCACAAGGTTTCCAATCTCAAAAACAGGCAATCCTGGTTTCACAATCTCCAAAATCTTCTTCATCAAAGCCTTGGATGACTCAACAACCTCATTTTTCTCAGAGCAATATGTGATAGCAGAATCAGCTATGTAACCATCAAGATGTACGCCAATGTCTATCTTAACCAGTTCCCCCTGCTTTATTTCCCTTGTATCTGTTCCAGTTGGTGTATAATGTGCGACAACATCGTCTATTGAAATATTCACCGGAAATCCTGGTTTACATCCTTTCTCAACGATCTTGTTCTCAATAAAGTTAGCAATATCCAGAATCTTGGCTCCGGGCTTCACAACCTTGTCCAGAACCTCTTTCCTGACCTCAGCCAACACTTTTCCAGCTTTTTTGTATTTCTCAAACGCTTCTGGAGTCATAGATAGAATTGTGGAGCAGATATAAAAACTTGCTTTGATTGTTAATAGATGCAACTGAGAGAAGAAGTCACGTATAATTGCCTATAGTCTGTTTCAGATTGGCCATACAAACAATCTAAATTCAAAAAACATGGGATTTTTATTTTATCCTTGAACTTTCCTTGGAAAATTTGTTTTCAAAGCCAAATATATCAACAAAAATATTCCGATTGCCGAAATTCCAGAAAACTTATTTAAGTAACTTCTGACAAATAATATATTAGATATATTTGTGGAGGTAAAGGGAAAAATTCCCAAAAGTTTTTTACATGGCAAAGAAAAAGAAAGCTGCAAAGAAAAAGAAACAATAAATTAGTTTAATTTCTTCCTTTTAACAGCGGCAGGGTGTTCAACTCGAAAACTCTGTTCGCCTGTTATATTTTGTATTTCAATTGCAAAAACTTCTTCTTCTCTTTTTTACCCATCCCAGACATAAACATCTTCAGTGACTGTTGTTTCTCGCCTAAGAAGTCTTTGTCTGTATAACCAAACTCAGACAAAACCCTCAATGCGGCCGGTATTATCTGGTTATTGATGTAATAGTCTGTATCATAATTTTCAGCCAATTCCAGTATTTCAGCCCGCTCAGAGACAGAACCAATGCCCTTGGTGATTATATAGCCAATAACAGAGCCCTCTGTCACAGAAACCCCTTTGCTGATGGCCTTCCTGGCAGCCACAACATGCGGTGTCAGCTGCTCATAGTTCTCCAGCGGCTTGGTAAGCTGCGTGTAAATCACCAAATCCTTCTT
>DATDTO010000076.1:0-3754 GCA_035290825.1 archaeon | reverse complement strand
ACATTGTTGATATTCAAAAACTCAACAGGGAAATCAAAAAACTCAGAAAAGACCTTGTTATACAATCCCACTACTCACATGAATTGGATTCTGACATTATCATTGTTTTGAGAGCAGAAACAAAAGAGCTAAGGAAGAGGTTGGAGAAGAGGGGATGGCCAGAAGAAAAGATAAGAGAAAATCTGGAGGCTGAGATATTTGAGGTCTGCAAAGACGAGGCGCTGCAAAAAACAAAAAAGGTTTTCGAGGTTGACACCACAGAGGGTGACCCCGAGAAAACAGCGAAGGGGGCCATGAATATCATCTTCAGGGAAACTGAGTTAAAAAAAGATTTGAAACTCGATGAAAGGTTTTGGGGTAATTTTAAAAGGCCTTATGGAAGGGTGTTTAGCTCGGTTGGAACGCTTCCACACAAACTGCCATATTCTGGGCTACTTATTTCAATAGGCGACCATGTAAGCTATAACCTAATACAAGATGATTTTGATCCTGACATAATCGTTGTGGATAGCAAGGTGAACAGGAAGCCGTTCAAGGAAAAGATATTGTTTAGAGGGAAGAATTACAAAGCGATAAACAGGCCCGGTACAATTAGCAGAAGCCTGTGGCAAACAGTGAGGAAGGCGATAAAATCTGGAGGCAAGATAAAAATCTCGGTTGTCGGCGAAGAGGATTTGGCTGTATTGCCAGCTGTCATAATGGCGCCTTTAGGCTCGCTTGTTTTGTACGGCCAGCCAGAGCTTGTTTTTGAGGGCGAAAAAATAAAGGAAGGGGTTGTCGTTGTGTACGTTGATTTGGAGAAGAAGAAGGACGCGATGAACTTGCTGAAAAAGATGCAGAGGTAGCTACTTTTATAACCCATATCTAATAATTAAATGTCGGTTTCCTATGCTACAAGCGTTTTCGTTGATGGTTGTATTGACGGTGATTTTGTTAGCTGTTGGTTGGTTTTTTGGGAACATTCTTGGAATGGGCATTGCCTTTGCCATCGCGCTGCTAATAAATTTTGGTACATACTGGTATTCTGATAAAATAGTTTTGAGAATGTACAAGGCCAAACCTTATGAAAACAAGGATATTGAGAAGATGATAGATGCCCTTGTCCAGGAGGCCAAGTTGCCGGCAAAGCCAAAGCTCTACATAATGGAGACGCAGGTCCCAAATGCGTTCGCGACAGGGAAAGACGCTAGTCATGCAGTTATTGCAGTGACAAGAGGGCTGCTAGATTTGAATAAAGCCGAATTGAAAGGAGTATTGGCCCACGAAATCAGCCACATAAAAAACAAAGATATGTTGATAGGTACAATAGCAGCAGCAATTGCAGGGGCCATATCCTTCATCGCGCAGATAGGCTACTATAGTGTGTTTTTCAGCAATGACAGGGATGGCCAAGGGAATGTTTTGGGCTTGATACTTATTGTGATTTTTGCGCCGATAGCCGCGCTGCTTGTCAGGATGGCCATATCAAGGAACAGGGAATACAAAGCTGATTTTACTGGCGCGTTGTTGACAAAAGAACCGGAAGCCCTCGCTTCTGGACTTAGGAAAATTGCAGACATTGCAAAAGCAAACCCAATGCAGGGCTCTGCAGCCACATCGCATTTATGGGTGGTTAACCCACTGCACAAGGATTGGTTTGTTGACATGTTCTCAACACATCCAGCAGTTGAAAAAAGGATCAAAAAGTTAGAGGAACTTGCTGGGGAGATAAGGTATACAGAGTAGTTGGCAAGCTAAAACAATTGACTCCGATCTTATATTATTCAGCTAATCAGAGTCGGTATATTTATTATAATTCACTACAATACTTATCATGTTAGAGTCCATCATTGGGTTTAAGGAATTGACAAAAAGGCCTTACCTGATGTTTATCTGGACTTTTGTTGTCGCGAGTATAGCCATTATCCTGAGCACGCGGGTTTCTGTCAATGTCGGCGGCATAAATCTACATGGTTTATTTGCTGTGATGTTTGTTATCCTACCCTCAGCCTACTTTTTGACAAGGTTCATAATAAGGGAAGAAAGGCTGGATGAGAAGGAAATAGCCAAACATTATAAAAGGAGCATATGGAAAAGGTATGAGAAGGAAACCCTGGTTTTGTTGGCCTACTTTTTTGGGTTGGTTTTAAGTTTTGCTTTGTGGTCTTTTGTTGTTCAGCCAGGATTTTTCCAGATCCAAAACCTAGAGATAGCAAGGATTATTGGCGGTACCGGGAACGCGGCATACGACGGCTTTAACTTTGCAAACATCTTCTTAAACAACGCTTATGTGTTCGCATTTTCCTTCCTGTTCTCCTTCCTGTTTGGCGCAGGTGCAGTGTTCATAATTGTCTGGAATGCAAGCATATTGGGAGTAAGGATAGCGCAGCTGTCCCCTGCGGTGTGGGATATACCTGGCCAAAGTTTGCAGTTCTTACCTCATGGTGTGTTTGAGATTGGTGGTTATATACTGGCTGCGATTGCTGGAGGTATAATCTCCGCTGCGATAATAAGGAAACACCATAAGAGGGGCGTCTTCAAGACAATATTGTTGGATTCTGCTGTGATCTTCATCATCGGCCTGATACTTATTGTAGTCGGTGCCGGCATTGAGGTATTATAAGGTAAAACGATACATATTATAGATTAGGTGCTAAGGGGAACCGAGCTATGTCCTATATAGAGAAATTGGTTATAGAAGGCTTCAAATCCTTTAAACGGAAGGTTTCAATACCTTTGCTGCCTGGGTATACTGTTTTCACAGGGCCAAATGGTTCAGGAAAATCTAACGTCAGCGAGGCCATAACTTTTGTTCTGGGAATACCTTCAAGGGCGATAAGGGCAAAAAAAGCAGAGGAGCTAATTTTCCATGGTAGCCAAAGCAAGGGCGCTTCTGACGAGGCTAGAATTTACTTGCACCTAAACAATTCTGACAAGTCCATACCTTTGGACTCTGAGGTTGTGATTTCAAGGAGGCTGAACAAGTCTGGGGTCAGTACATACAAGGTGAATGGGAAAACAGTGACAAGGCAGGAGATAGTTGACATCCTTTCCCAGGGCAGGATATCGCCATACGGCCACAACATAATCCACCAGGGTGATGTCACACACATAGTTGAGATGGACCCTGTTGAGAGGAGGAAAATAATTGATGAGATTTCTGGCATCCTTGAGTATGAGGAGAAAAAAGTGAAGGCGCAAAGGGAGCTGGGTGTGGTCGCAGAAAAGCTCAGGGAAGCTGAGATAATTTTGAATGAGCGCCTCCAAATTTTAGAGAGGATAAGGAAGGACAGGGACCTCGCTGTGAAATATAATGAGTTGCAGACAGAGCTTGAGCTTGTGCGCGCGGCTTTGATATGGAGGGAATATGCGACAGCTGAAACAGACATCATGGGTATTGATGAGAAAATAAAGGTTTTGGAAAAAGAGACAAGCGAATTGGATAAAGAAATAAAGGTTTTGGATGAGGAGCTAGAGAAAGAGGAAAAAATTTTGGATAATATCACAACAGAATTCTTGAAAGCCACTGATAATATAGAGCTGACAAAGAAGCTGGCGAGGCTGCGCTCTGACATTGAGATAAAAAGTGATAAGCTGAGTTCCAATACAAGGGAGATCGGGAGGATTAGGGAGATGATGAGCAGGGAACGGGGCGGCAAATCATTTATCTCACACTTAAAGGATTTCTCTGGTGTAAAGGGTGTGTTGGTTGATTTAATTTCTTACAAATCAGAATACAGCACAGCTATACAGGTTGCCGGTGGTTCGCACCTTA
>DATDTO010000075.1:0-19448 GCA_035290825.1 archaeon | reverse complement strand
AAGAAGGTGAGGAGCTTTGCGAAGAGTGCAAACAACAAGACGACATTGCAGCGACTTGGATTTTTCAGGAATCGGGGATGCCTGTTTGGGGGGTAAGATGAATAAAGAAGATATAATAGTGAAAAAAATAGCGGAGAAATTAAAAGAACTATTAAACAATTATCAACCATTAAAAGAAAAATTTGATGTGGGTTGTCACATAAATATACTAAAAGATATTGAAATTATCCCGAATCCAGACACGATTAGAGGTAAGAAGACTTCAAAGTTTTGCTTAATTGTAGGTGATGCTGAACAAGACATAGTTGTTTATAGAAAAGATTGCAAAATAGAAATCCCATTTGATAATTGTAATATAAAAAAAGCAAAAAGAAGTTTCATTAAAATGAAAAATCACGTTCCGCATGTAATTATCCCATATATCATATTTGAAATAAAATATAAAAAAATAAATACACACCAAGTAACACAATATTCATCTATGGCCGGGCAGATGAAAGAACTGTTTCCACACTTATCATATTCTTTAGTTATTATTGACTCTTTTGCAGATTATTCTGAAAAGGTAGGGAGACATGGAAAGAATTTTGATAAAATTATACCTTTACTTATAGATCCAGATACGGAAAATGGTATAAAAAGAATAGCGGATAATCTTTTCGGTTCAATAAAAACCACTATTAACTATCAGCAACCAATGTTGTTTTTTGGTATTTCAGAGAGTGAAAAATAGTTATCATTCTCTCCCTCCCTTTTTGTATTACTGTATTTCTTCCGCCAGCCATGCAACTGCTCGAGAAAGTATTAGATACAAAGGTATATGCAATACTCTTATTGACATCTTCTTGCAAAACGGGTAACTGGTTTGTGTTTCTGGTATATACTTTCTATTAAATATCAAATAAGCAGCTATTAAAATAGTAACAACAAGGGGCAAGAGTATATATAAATTTCGGGCTATCGCTTGATATGACTGTGTTGACAAAGATACCTCCATCATTGCATTCAATAATTGAATTACAATAAATGTAAGAAAAAGTGTATTAAAACATTTTTTATAATCTTTGAGTTGTATAATTTTGTTTAAAAATAATGCGAGTATACTTAAAACAAAAGCTGAAAACATGCCTCCTGAGAATTTTACAATAGTTTCAACATCAGATGATAGATCTCCATTACATACACTCTGCTGAATATTTATCCATTGAGGAGTCTGTCCTGCAGCCTTGCAGGAAATCATATGACCAATTTCATGGAGAATCAACGAACCTTCCAAAAGAACAAATAAGACACATAAACAAATAATCAATTTTGCAATTCTTTTATTCTTTTCTGGTATTTGTTTCATTATTTCAAACTCCCCTCAATAATCTTCTTTTTTACTCTCCAAAACCAGAGGCAAACCAGATTCTCTAACTCTTTTCAATACTTCTTCATGAGCCAATGTTGTTATTTTTCCAGTACCCAGATTTGAGACTACAATAACATTTCCATTGAAATTTATAATATCCAGCTTCTCTTGGTCAAGTTGGATAGCTTGCTTATGCGATGTCTTACTTAAATATAGCATATGGACATTTGTTTGTAGACTCCGGAATATCATTTAAGCCGACATTTTTAATGAATACTTTTAACCAGAGTTATTTAAAGTGTGTACCATAATTTGATACATGGCTGATGTGCTCACGAAGAAACAGAGAAGTTATTGCATGTCAAGAATAGGGAGTAAATGGACTGCACCAGAAATCAAATTACATAATCATCTCAAGGGGCTTAAAATAAGGCATAAAATGCACCCTAAAATTGAGGGCAATCCCGACATAATACTTCATAATCATAAGAAGGCGGTTTTTATTCATGGCTGTTTCTGGCATAAATGCCCGTCATGTTTTGTGAAGCCAAAAACAAGGACAAAGTTTTGGATCAATAAAATTGATTCCAATGTTGCACGTGACAAAGAAAATGTAAAAAAGCTAAAGAACGCCGGCTGGGCTGTTGTTATATTGTGGGAACACAGTATACGGAAAGAAGCTGATATAAGATCACTTCAACTTTGTTAATTCTTTGAGAAGCTTAAGACTTAACGAGCTTGCGGGATATACACCTTCAATATTTCTCAGGTATTTCCTCGAGTTGTAAATTTCATCGGCAACAAATATTATGACACCGTACTGCCTTATTGTTTTGGCCTTAGTTTCTGTTAAATCTAGGCCAAGAGTAATCTGTATCATTGCATCCAATTTAGTCGTCTGTGATGTTTTGATAAATTGTTTGTACCTTTCCCTCAATGTTCTCTTTGCCCCAATTCCATATGTTTTTTTGTCCAGTTCAAAAAAGAAATCGAATTCTGTTGAACGGTCATTTGCATCATGAATTTTCTTTATGGATTCGGGTTTTATTCCAAGACCAATCAGAATATTATAAATGCGATCCTCATAACTTGATCCTGCGTCGGAGACTATGGACTGGTTGATGCTCTCGGAAAACATGAGCATAAACATCTGGTTTGGTTCAAGGCCTTTTGTTTTTAGGTATTCATAGTCTCTGAATAATGATAAAATATACTCCTCAGTGGACTCTGATATGAAATTAGGGTCTTTGTCCTCCAGTTTGGAGAAAAATAGAAGAGAAAGCAAAGCTCCGTTTACACGGGTAAAATATGGTTTGGCTTTGGAGAATGTGTCATATTCGACAGAAAGCTGGTTGATTTTTGAAAGAGAAGATAATTCGGCTGTCTCTGTTAACTTTGACTCCGCAAGAAGAAGAGGCTTGATTTGTATAAGTTTGAGGGAAAAAATAAACGTGTGTAAATCTGTATCATTCTTTATCTGATACATCAATGCCGTCATGCCCTCCTTTTTATTTGTGGAGAGTTGTTCAATTCTATTAAGAAAAATAGATTTTATCTTTTCTGGGGAGAGATTTTTGTTTGCGAAATATAATTCCAAAAAACTATTTATTTCATTGTCGGATAGTTTTATTGCACCGTTCAATTCTTTGAGGAAAAAGTAAAGCCTAAAATTTGCATCAAGTTTTTCTTTTTTTATTTTGATCTTATTTATTTTCATTGCATCTCCCTTCATCAGCTTTCTGCAATTCTTTAATAATTTGTGTTGCAAGAGCTTTAATAACAGGTACGGCCACACTGTTTCCCAGTTGTTTATATGCCTGGGTATCGCTTACAGGAATAATAAAACTGTCCGGAAATCCCTGAAGCCTCGCAGCCTCCCTCGGAGTGAGTTTACGTGGATTTTTATTTTTTTGTTCAACCAAAATTTCCGAACCGTCCTTGTAATATCTGGCTGAAATGGTACTTGTATATTGAGAATTTTCATTGAAAATTGAATATCCGAATCCGTTACCCTTCAGAGCATGTTCCCTTTTACGTCTCTGGTGACCTGCCCACAGCTTATCTGACAGTGTGTATATGTCATCCACGTTTTTGTTGAGGATCTGACCCACCTTTGTTGGTATTTTTGGTTCTTTTGGAAAATCAAATTTTATATTATCCCTAAAACCGACAATATATATCCTTGCCCTGTTCTGTGGTAAACCGAAATCCTTTGCATTTATGACCTTGGTAAAGACACTATAGCCCAGATCCTCCAATGTTTTGACTATTACAGAAAGTGTTTTCCCTTTGTCATGACCTGCAAGATTTCTTACGTTTTCAAGAAAAATTACACGAGGTTTGTGGCGCTGAATAATTCTGGCTATGTCAAAAAAAAGAGTTCCTCTGGTATCATCGAATCCTTTTTTTAGGCCTGCCTGTGAAAACGGCTGACATGGAAAACCTGCAAGAAGTATGTCAAACGGTGGTATTTCTTCTGGATTAATTTTTGTTATATCACCATGGGGTATTTCTCCAAAATTTGACTCATATGTTTTCTGTGCGTGTTTATCCCATTCTGATGTGAAAACACATTTACAACTGACATTTTCAAACCCCATCCTGATGCCGCCAATACCCGCGAAGAGATCGACAAAAGTAAATTTTGATTTTTTATCATCATCTTCATTTTCTCGTGAATATTTCTGGTCAAAATTTGTTATTCGTTTCTGCACAGTTTGTCGCCTGATCATAATTATCACTTAACCCAATATGATAAACTATTCACACAATAGTTAATAAGTTTTAACTAGTATACATAGGAGATTGATGAACTTTGTGTCTTAGATTTTTCTAAACTTGGGGAAATATCAAAGGCTTAAAAGCCGCCTCACTTTCGTTGGCTAGACATCATATAACATACCCTCTTTCTTAGCAATTTCCTCGAAAACGCCTTTTATTTCAGGGTATTTGGTTTCTAAAATTCTGAGTGCTTTGAGCAGGCGGAGGGCATATTTTTGGGTCTCTTCGTCTATGATTTCTTTTAGGACAAAACCACAGCTAAAACAAGATTCTGACCCAGATTTATTGGCTTTTCCGCACCGGGAACATACTGTTATTTCCCTCTTTGAAATCCTCGTTTCCCCATTTGTACCTGTAACAGCCTCTTCTATATCATCCTCGTTTAAATGGCAATAAACATTTTCCATCCTGCTGTTTGGCCCATGGCCGAGTATTTTTCTGGCCACTATCGGGTTCTGGTTCTTGTAGACTTCTGTTGCAGTTGTATGGCGAAGAAGGTAGGGGAACGCCTTTTTTGTTATGTTGGATTCCTTTGCTGTCCTCTTAAACTTTACCAGAAAAGTATTGTATATTATTGGGTTTCCTTTAGTGTCACAGAAAAGGTATGCTTCCGGATTGTTTCTGAACTTATGCATATCCAACCAGTGTTTCAGAACGCTGTGGGATTTTATAATGAAAATGGGTCTGTCGCCCTGTGTTTTTGCCATCTTTCCCCTGACATATATTTTGATTTTGGTGCCTTCTACTGTGCAGTCTTTGATTCTTATGCTCCGCACTTCTCCAGGCCTTAATGCTCCTTCCCACATGAGATAGAACATGGCCTTCCACATTGGATCTGATGTGCAGTTGAAAAATCTGCTAAGCTCCTCACCTGTCCAAAGGTCTTCTTTTTTGAGGGTGGTGGGGCATGCTTCTTTCCTGATCCATTTCAGCCATTTTGGCAGTGGATCACTGGAATCCAGTTCGAGAACATACCTAAAGAAGCATCTTAAGCATGAAATAAATCCGTTCTTTGTCTGCGGAGTGCCTGACCTTTTGTTTATTAAAACAAGGACACTTTCAACGTCCTCCCTTCCCCATTTATCAAAGTCCTTTGTGCCTTCTGCAATGAACCTGAGCTTTGTAAGGTGGAAGACCATCCTTAAGTCTGTCAGCGCCTGTGATTCGCAGTGCCTTTTGAATTTCAGAATAAAATCTTTGTTCCTTTCGCTGATTTTTGTATTTCTGATTATTTTCTCTTCTGCGTTTTTCAGCAGCTTTGCGCCTTGTGGATAGAGTTCATTCATGACTGTCACTTCCCAACTGTCCTTTTAAAGACTGCTGGGATTGATGACAAAAATCCTATAGCCCCGCGCGGATTCGAACCGCGGTCTCCAGGTCCAGAGCCTAGCATACTTGGCCTCTATACGACGGGGCTATAGATAATACGGTTTATTTGTTAGGGTTATTAAAGATTTAGCGAACAAAATGGCTTTTTATAATTAACGTCCAACTGTTATTCATGGTAGAAGCATTAGCTGTAAAATTGGGTGGAAGTATATTCAAGGAAGATGGATTTAGAAAATCGGCAGAATATCTTGCCAGAAGATTTGAAGATGGTGAGAGGCCAATAGCTGTTGTGTCTGCGCCTTATGGTATAAGTGATAACCTCATAGAATATTGGGGTTGGCCGCCTAGCGAGGGGAATGCTAGCTATCCTACACGTTACTTAAATAGCGTGTATGAAGATCTTCTAAAACAGATGCCAGAGGGTCCTGCTAGATCAAGAACATCAAATGAGCTTGAAAAGAGATTGGAGAATTTGAGGGCACTTTTATTAAACGGTGATAAGACACAAGAAGCTAGAGTTTTGGCAGCAGGAGAGGATCATTCTGGTATAATGCTAAAGGGTTGGTTAGAGGAGCTTGGCTTTCGCTCTGAATATTTTGATGGTGGGGAAGCTGGAATCGTTGTCAATCCATATGGTAGACCCAAAATAGAAACGTCAAAAGTGAAGATAAGAAGTAAAATTGAAGGTCTTATAGGGCCAAGATCTAGAGTAATACCAGTAGTCGGAGGATATGTAGGGCACTGTGAGGAAACAGGTCATTACATATTGATGGGAAGGAATTCAACAGATGTTGCTTTTGCCCTTGTGGGAGCTGCTTTTGATGGAAGCGACGGTGAGATAATAAAAGATGTCCCTGGAGTTCTTTTTGTAGAACCTGGTGTTATGGCAACAGATGTTTTAGAGTTTCTGAGCTATGGTGAAGCTTCTCAGATAACATGGAGAGGAGCGAGGGTTGTTCATCCGCTCGCAATAGAAATTGCCAGGGAAAATAAAAGAGGGATAATTGTTAAAGATATAGAAAAAGGAAAAGGCACAAGAATTGGGGAAAAGTCACAAACAACAAAAGAAAGAATAGTGGCCGCTGTATCTGTGGGTCCAGTTTATGTTTACACCGTCAGGGATCCGCTGATGGGTTCCGGTGATGTTGGTTATGGGGCTAAAGTTTTGGATGTATTTAGTGAAAATAAAATTCCGATTTTAGATATTGCTACTGGAGCAAATAGGATATCAGTAACTTCAAGGTACGCCAATGGTTTTGAAAGAGTTATTAAAACCCGTTTAACAGAAATTGGATATAAACCAGAAGTCGCTGTAAGAGAAGGGAAAAGCTCTATAACTGTGACAGGCGATGCTATGAGTGAAGTCCCTGGTTCTCTGCATAGAATTACTGGAGTATTAGCAAGTCAAGGCGCTACTATAAGGGGTATATCACAACCAGATGAAGAGAAAGTAGCTGGAATAGGGGATTCCCCCAGCGTGACTTTAATTGTGGATACAGATAAAGTAAACTCTGTTGTAAAAGCTTTGTACGAAGAACTAGGTCCTGTTTCTAATAAGAGTTAGTTTCGCTTTTACGACATTTGGTAAGTGATTTATATATAGGTTACAAATAAACTAAGGTGAAATTGGATTATCATAAGGTGATATTTATGCAAGGTGGGTTACGGACAGCCGGGAAAAAAGGCAGTTATTTCTAGCTACAGCGATTTGAACAGATTGTCATCTTCAATATCAGAAGTTCATTTTAGAAAGTTTTTGAATTCTAAGATGCTTTTTGAGGTTTTAGAAAAGTGTCAGAATCTCGAGAAGATTTCACTTTCAAAGTCGGCGCATTCTAGATGTCATAACAGTGTTTTGGAAAAGGTCAATAAAAGCGGCATGAAGCTTATCATTTCAGATGTTAAGGGTAGACCAAATATGGTGGTGAGGTGTTGGGGGGGCCGAAGCTGATTTAATCAGCTTCCAACTGTTTATGGTAGACATACTGGCAGACCCGGAAATGGTTGGATTTAAAAGAATAAAACACATATATCAGATAATGGAACCTGTCGCACCTATTGAGATGAAAGGTTCAGAGGATTATAGGGTCCCTTACAAATCCTCAAAGGCTGGATGCTTATGAAAATATTATTGCTTCACTGTGATTGGGTAGGATGGGAACCGACGAAGAAGGCTATCAAGTCAGCTGAAGATATAGCAGACAAGAAAGCTGTAAAGGTTGAGGATTGTCTAGTTGTTTTGACAGCTGTTGAGAAAACAGACGAGAAAGATCCTGAAAAGTCTGTTTTAGAATACATTAAAAACATAAAGGAAGTTGTGGAAATGGTGAAGGCAAAAAACATAGTTGTATACCCATATGCCCACTTGAGCAGTAACTTATCTTCTGTTGAAATCGCACAAAGGGTTTTAGGCAGCGCAGAAAAGGAATTGTCAAAGGAATTCAAGGTCTGGCGCGCGCCTTTTGGCTGGTATAAAAAACTGTCTTTAGCTGTAAAGGGTCATCCGCTGTCTGAGTTAAGCAGAGAGCTTGGTTCAGGTGAAGAGAAAAGGGTTGTTAAAAGTGCCGCGAAACCGGCGAACAAAGAGGCTGGCAAAATAACATTGGATAGAAGGGAGCTTCCACCAAACGACCACAGGATCCTTGGACAGGATTTGAAAATCTTCCACCTTGCAGATGAGATTGGTTCAGGCCTGCCTTTATGGATGCCGTATGGCGAGACGCTACGCCACACATTGATAGAATACATGAGAAGCGTGGAAGAAAAATATGGATACAAATATGTTTCAACACCACACATCGCAAAGGGGTCGATGTACCATGCAACGGGCCATCTACCATATTATGCAGACTCTATGTACCCACCGATAGATATCGATGGACAGGAATATTATCTCAAGCCGATGAACTGCCCGCACCACCACATGATTTTCAAGCAGCTTGTTAACAGCTACAGGGATTTGCCGCTAAGGCTCGCGGAGCCAGGAATGACTTATAGGAATGAACTGTCTGGAGTAATGTACGGGTTAATCAGGGTGAAGGGCTTTTTGCAAAACGATTCGCACATTTATGTAAGGCCAGACCAGTTGAAGGAAGAATTTGTGAAAGTTTTGCATCTGTTCAAGGAAGTTTACCAAGTAATGGGCATCAAAGGTTATTGGTTCAGGCTTTCTTTGCCTGATTTCAAAAACAATCCGGACAAATATACTGGCGACCCAAAGGAATGGGAGCACGCATGCGAAGAGATCAGGAAGGCCATGAAGGAATTTGGCGCGAATGTTGTGGAAGGTGTTGGTGAGGCAGCCTTTTACGGACCAAAGATAGATGTCCAAATAAAAAACAGCAATGGGAAAGAGGAGACAATTGCAACCTCGCAGATTGATATAGTCGTACCAAAAAGGCTTGATATCAGTTATGTAAAAGATGACAACAGCAAAGGCCATGTAATAATCATACACCACGCAATATTGGGCAGCTATGAAAGGTTTATAGCCTACTTATTGGAACAGACTGAAGGGCGGCTGCCTGTATGGCTCGCGCCTGTGCAGGTTCGCGTGCTATCCTTTACAGATAGGAACAAGAAAGCTGTGGAAGCCCTTGTAGCAGAGTTGAAGGAAAATGGTATAAGGGTTGAGGTGGATTTACGCGATCATACAATTGAGTACAAGGTTAGGGATTGCGAAACCCAGAAACTGCCATATACAATTGTCATTGGTGATCAGGAAGAAGAAAAGCAGACTCTCGCTGTCAGGACAAGAGGCAAAAAATCTGTAGACTTTGGTGTGAAAAAAGAGGACTTCATTTCTAAATTAAAAACCGAAATCGAGGAGAAGAAATAGATGCTGAAATGCGTCATGTTTGACTTGGGTGACACATTGGTCAATCAAAACCTTGAGAAATACAATGCCAAAAAGCTTGATGTTTTCAAACAGTTCGGTTACAATATTCCAAAAGGTAAATTAAAGGCTACTTTTGAGGAAACTAAAGAAGATTTCAACAAGAAATATTATGGCTCGCCTAAAAGACATAGAAGCAGGTATAGGTTGACATTGTCCTTAAGCACCTTGGATATAAGCCAACGAAGTCCAAGCTACTGAAAATGGAAAATGTCCTGGACAAACAATGGTTTGAATTGGCTACACTGTATCCAGGATCGAGATCTATCCTATCTTTTTGCAAAAAGAGTGGTCTACTAACCACACTTGTATGCAATGGCTCAACAGACACCAAGAAAGTTTTGAAACAGCTTGACATTGACAAATACTTTGACTATGTTGTGATATCAGAGGAGGTCGGCCACGAGAAATCTGACTTGGTGCCTTTCAAACTTGTTTTGCAAAAATTCCATATAAAATCAGCGGACTGCCTGATGGTTGGAAACCGTGCAGATGAGGATCTGAAAGCAAAGAAGGTAGGCATCAAAACATGCCTGGTTGAATATTTCAAATTCCCCAATGTAGGCAAACCAGAAAAACCCGATTTCAAAATAAAGGATATCAGGGAGTTGAAACGGATTATAGAAAAATTAACTAAATCTTCCTGATCTCGGCAATATTTCGCTGCGAGCCGTTGGTTGATGTGATGTTGGCTGTGATCACTATTTTGTCGCCTTTGGAAACTTTTCCTTTCTCTTGTAAAAATCTTATACCGTTTTCTACAACATCTTCCAGTTTGCCTGTTACTGTGAGTAAATAAGGGAATGTGCCCCAATAAAGAGATAGATTTTCACAAACAGATTGTTTGGATGTTAAAACAAATATTGGCGGCTTGATTCTATATCTTGATAACATTTTTGCAGATTCGCCTGTCTCTGTAAAGGAGATGACAGCGGCTGCGTCTATACTGTCTGCAGACATGGCAACAGCCTTGCCGACAATGTGTGGGATTATTGTTGGATCAGAATTATACCTGTTTATTCTGTTTCTTATTTCTCCTTCTATTGTAGACGCTATTTTACTCATCATTAATACAGACTCTACAGGATACTTCCCATTCGCGCTTTCACCAGAAAGCATGACAGCGTCTGCACCCATGAAAACAGCATTGGCAACGTCTGTAACTTCTGCACGCGTAGGACGCGGGTTCTCAATCATGGAATTCAACATGTGTGTGGCGACAACAACAGGCTTTCCAGCCTCATTGCATTTTTTCACAATTTCATATTGCGTTTTCGGTAAGCTCTCCAGAGGGACTTCAACCCCCAAATCACCGCGCGCAATCATGATTGAATCAGAGGCAGCTATTATCTCATTTATGTTTCTCACAGCTTCTTGGTGCTCTATCTTTGCCATCACCTGTGTTTTGCTGCCTTTCAAATATCCTGTTAGCCTTTCCACATCTTGCTTGTTCCTGACAAAGGATGCAGCTATTAAATCAACACCAGCCTTCATGCTATAATCGACATCCTTCCAATCCTTCTCTGTGAACGCTTCTGTCCGCTCATAGGTTTGTGGTATATTGACGCCTTTGTTGTGTTTTAAAACACCGGCGTTCCTCACAACACACTCAGCTATTTTGCCGTCGGATTTCAAGATTTCAAATTCGAGAAGCCCGTCTTCGACCATTATTTTCCCTGAACTTGGCAAAGCATCAATCGGCAGGCAAACTGTATAAGGCGCCTTTTCCGGGTTTATATTGCCTTTATCAACTGTGAAAAATATTTTCTCGTCTATTTTTACCAGAAGCTCTTTACCGCCGGTGTTTATCCTTATCTCCGGCCCTTTGAGGTCAGAAATAATAAAGAGCGGTATATCAAGGGTCTTGTTTATTTCCCTCAAAACCCTCAAGCGTGACTCCTTTTCCTCTGTTGTCCCATGTGAGAAATTCAGCCTTGCGCCATTCATCCCATTTTTTACCATTTCCAACAAGGTCTCTTTCTTCTCACTTGAAGGGCCTAATGTACAGATTATCTTGGTCTTTCTAGGGTATGCCATCTTAGAGAATTAGGTCAGATAGTTTTAAATGCATGGTTTTCTGGTTCGACAATTAAACCTTGCTATCAGGCGTCAATTCCTTGACACCGCTCATATAAGGGTGCAAAATTTTGGGGATTTTGACTGTCCCGTCTTCTTGTTGGTGGTTTTCTATTAGGGAGACCATTGCTCGGGATGTGGCCACCAAAGTGCTGTTCAATGTGTGGACAAAACCAGCAGGGGGGGCGCCTTCTTTTTCCCTAAACTTTATGTTAAGCCTTCTTGCTTGGTAATCTGTGCAGTTGGAGTTGGAGACAACCTCCCTGAAAACACCGTCAGCCATCCATGCATTTGTATCATATTTTTTTGCAGCTATGCTGCCGATGTCGCCTGTGCAGACGTTAACGACATTTATTGGGATTTCCAAACTCTTGAAAAAACTTTCAACATTTTTCTGCAGCTCCTCATGTATGTCCCAAGACTGGTCTGGATGGCAGAAAACAAACTGCTCGATCTTATTGAAGTGGTGCATCCTGAAAAGGCCTTTTGTGTATTTCCCGTGTGCGCCGACCTCTTTCCTGAAACAAGGTGAGATACCTACCATTTTTATTGGAAGTTTTTCTAACAACAAAGTCTCGTCCATGAACATCGCAGCGATTGGGTGCTCAGAGGTTGCGATCATATGCAAATCCTCGTTCTCAACCTTGTACAGCACATCCTTGAAAGCCTCCAGTTCTGTGACACCTTCATATGGTTTTCTTGTAAGCATGAACGGTGGCTCGACCAGAGTAAAGTCTCTGCCCAGAAAATCAATTGCATACCTCATCAATGCCAAATCTAACAAAACTAGATCGCCTTTCAAATAGAAAAACCCATGGCCTGCGACCTTGTTCGCACGCTCCTGGTCTATAAGGTTGAGGTTAAGTAAAACATCGAAATGGTTTTTCATCCACTCCTTTTGTTTTGGCGGCTTGCCAATCTTCTTTATCACAGGATTGTCATTATCGTCCTTGCCGATCGGCACGCTTTCGTGGAGCAGGTTTGGCAGCTTTAGCAATATCTGGTGTATCCTGTCGCCAAATGTCCTGACTTCTGTTTCCAACTGGTAAAGGTTTCCAGAAACTTCCTTCATTTCGCTTAGCTCAGTGGTTGTTTCACCACCCTTCTTCTTCAGCTCGGCTATGTTGGATGTGACCACATTTTTTTGGTGCCTTAGGTCATCCAACCTCTTTAACGTTGCCCTATACCTCTTGTCTAAATCCAGAAATTCGTCTACCCATTTTATCTTTTCCAGATCCCCCCTCTTCTTCAGGTTGTCTTTAACCAGGTTTGGGTTTTCCCTGAGCAGTTTTACATCTAACATATGAATCGTTTTTTTGGTGCAGCTTTTTCCTAAAAAGGTGCTTGCATAGGATATTATTAGTAGGTTACTATATATGAATATTGACAGTATATGAAAGTTGTATACGATCCGATTTGTTTGGAATACAGCAAAAACCATGTTGAAGGGCCTTATAGGTCTGAGGCAGTTTCCCAGGAATTAAAGTCTTCTGGATTCCATCTTGTCAGGCCAAAACCAGCAAACGAGAAAGATATTCTTCTAGTTCATACAAAAGAGCACTTTGAGCGAGTTAAGTCTGGAAAGTATTGGGAGGAGGAGACGCCTGTTATTGATATTAAATATCCTTTACTGGCAGCAGGCGCTGCTATTGAAGCTGCAAAAATAAATGGGTTCTCTATTTGCAGGCCGCCAGGACATCATGCAGGCAAACATTTTCTTGGTGGGTTTTGTTATTTCAACAATATTGCTATTGCAGTTGCAAAAACTGGCAAGAAAACAGCCATATTGGATATAGACATACACCACGGCAACGGGACACAAGATATATTTCTAGGGCGTAAAGATGTTTTGTATTTGTCAATTCATGAAAGCCCACAATATCCTGGAACTGGACATGTTTCTGAAAAGAATTGTTTCAATTTTCCTTTGCCTTCTGGAACAAAAGAAGACACGTATCTAAAGTATTTACAAAAGTGTATTCAAGAAATATCCAAATTCAAACCAGAAACATTGGCCGTGTCTATTGGTTTTGATACATATTGCCAAGACAGGATTGGAAACTTTCTACTGAAAGAAGAATCGTACAAAAAGATTGGTCAGGCAATTAGAAAATCAAACTTACCAACATTCTTTGTCCTTGAAGGTGGATACTCCGAGGATATTGGGAAGCTAGCTTTGGGTTTTATTGAAGGGTTTGAGAAATAAGTCTTTAACTTTTTCTGGACGGCTTGGATAATTCTTGAGAAAATTTAAGATTCCCACTACCATCGTTTTCCAGAACATCATATTTTTTTGTTGCCAGTCCAGAATCCATTTCTAATAACCTTCTGTCAATTACCATAAGATCCATATCACCGTCATTGTCAACATCTGAAGCTATCATAGAATAACTTCTGTCAGCTATCGAATAACCGTTTATTGGGCTTGCAAGATTATGCATCCTGTATACACCGTCTTCTCCATGAGTAACATCATTTCCGTCCAAGTAAAAAAAAGTGCATTCTGTATTACGAGAGCCATTTTCATCAATATATACAAAATCTTGTTTTCCATCCCCATTATAATCTGCTGAAACAGCTGGACCGAATGGTATTCCTCTATAAAATCGGTGAACCAAGCTTGCTATGTTTGGACCCCACAAAAAAATACTGGCAACAGCATATCCAGCTAAAAGTTTTACTGTGCCTTTCCAAGGCGTACTTGCGCCTTTTGTTCCAAAGTGGACATCTCCCGTTGGTTGATCTCTCATAAACTTTCAATTACCACCTCAGCTTGAAAAAATAGGAATCCGTCCCTTCCACCTTGCCCAAGAATTTGCAGCTGTCTAAAAGGCGCGTGGTCTCATATTCTGAAAAGCCGAACTCAGCTGACACCTTTCCAATTGTGATGACTTCGCGGTCAGAGACTTTTTCTGCCAACGCCTTGAATATATCGGCAAGTTTTTTCGGGGTTTTTGTGGAATCCAAGAAAGCGGCATAGAGCTTTGTTATTGGCTTTTTATCTGTGTAGAAAAGCCCGTTTTTAGGTTCTGTAATCATTAGGGATGAATTTGGGTTGTTTGCAGCGGTGACAAATTCCAGAGTGTCTGAATTCAATTTGTGGCCGACAAAAACTATCAGGCTGTATGTCTCGGTTTTCAGGTTTGAAAACACAAATTCAATGTTTTCCCTTGTCACATCGTACAAAGGCACCACAAAAACCTGCAGCTTCAATTTCTTGCTCAAAAAGCCTTTCTTGTAAACTTTGCTTTTCAGCTCAAAATTCTTCACTTCTGTTTCTAGGACTGGTGTCTCCACCCACTCCTCAGGCGTCCAGTTTGGCAAGTTTTGGACAAGCCTCTCCTTCACAAAATCAATATAACCACTGACAAGGGCTTCAACTTTCTCCTTGACGACCTCTTCCTTTTCCTGGATAACTGGTTGGCTTTCCTCTGGCTTGCTGAAAAACACCTTTTTCTTCGCCTCAGCCTCACTCTTGCTTTTTGTCTCGAACTGTGATTTATGGTTTTTGCAGAATCTTTTTTTCTCAACGACCCAACAATTGTCGCACAGGATGTTTTCACAATTCTTCCCTAAACATTTCCCGCCCCACTCAAGCCTGTCATCCACCTTCCTATTGCACCTAGAACAGAAATCAACATTTTTTTTCGCAAGGATGTCCCGTATCCTTTCCTGCGCATCCCTCTCCCTTCTGGCTAAATCATCTTTCAAAACCCTTCGCAACAATTCAATCTCATTGTCTTTTTCGTTTGTCATGTTAGAACCTCTCTTAGTTGGAAGTTGACTGCAGTCAACTTCGGTCTTTCTTTTCCGACACCTCCCTTATATTTACTTCACTGGTTATCTCGCCTTAATCAGCTCCCTCCTATCGATCACACAAACCCTGACATCATTTACCAGCCTTTTTATCTGTTCTGCCTTCTTTTCAACATCCACAGGCTGGGAATTCACTAACTGCGAATATAGGTTAGCTGCGAAGTTTTTCGCGCCCTCCACACTTGACATTATTTTCAAATCAAGCTTTACAATTTTTTCCAGCGAAGATGCGCCCTCTGGAAACTTCCAATATTCCGCAATGTTGATGTCGCCGGCAGCCAAATCTATGTCATCCCTCACACGCTTTACTGTTTGCTTAATCTCGTCCCTTTCCTTGTGAGCGATCTCCATCACCCTTGTCATTTCCTCCTTCACTTTTTTCAGGCTATTTGAAATGTAATTCCTAAAAGCCACATCTGTGTCCTTCGACCTTTTCACAGAGTAATCATAAACACCGAGAAGCTTGGCTTGCCTTGCCACATCCAAAGCATTCCTCTTCACAACAAGATCCCAATCGCTCATAAATCCTATCCCTCTTCAGTCTTCTCTTCTTTTGGCATTATATTTAGTTTATCATCACTTATTTCCATTCTCGAGCTTCTTGCGCGCCTCTTGAATTCTCCATATGCTTCAAGCCCGGCAGGCTCATCTGCAAACGGCCCCTGTTCAAACACATTCGTATCAGCTACATTCACATACAGCATGATCCCACTAGGTTCCCTGGAAAGCTCGATCACCAAATCACCGGGTCTAAATGTCCGGCCAGAAATTGATATTCCATCAACATTCAACTGTTCGCCCACTATTGTCCTGTCTCCAAAAATCATGTTAGCACCTGGTTTGTATCTGCCTCCATTTGACTTTATCAATTGTTCTGCATATACCATACTACTCTTCCTCGCCCTCTTCTTTTTTGCCTTTCTGTTTTTTCATGATCTGCTTCAGCTTCAACGCATCCAAGGCCTCTTCTGCATCCTGAGCAGATTCCATTTTTCTAATCTGTAATTGTGTCTCCTTTTCCAGCGATTCCTTCTCCAGCTTTGATTTTGTCTCCTCTGTTGTTGGCTCGCTGTCTGGTTTCCTGCCCTTTATTTTTGATATTGACCTTTCCCTCGCCGCGCCTTTTAAATCTTCCTCATACTCTTTTTCCTTTGTTTTTGAGACAAGACCGCGCATGCTGCTTGATTTCAGATATTGTTTGTAATTATCAGGCAACACCCACAACAGGCTTAAGTTCAGCAATTCAATGCCCCACATTTCAAGGAGTTTTTTCAGTTCGACTTCGAAGGACACCTGTATCTCATCAATCACTTCCCTGTTCCCCTGAAGGTCCTCTATATTTGTTTCTTTCACAGTTGGTTCAAGGACGCGTGCAATCAGGCTGCTGTTTAGCTCATCAAATATGTTATCTAAAGTCAGCACTGGCCTGCTAGACAAAAGGTTTGCGACAAGGTTTTCTGGGTTGAAAACACTAAACCTTATTTCCAAATCACAGGAAACTTCATTGTCATCTGCTGTGAGCAAACCCTCAACAACCTTCTTCAAAACCTTTGGCTTTGTGTCAATCAAAATAACTTCAGTGAAATCCTCCTTTATGTTGTGGCGGCCGGCCTTGAAAACATCAACAATCGTATTGTATTTTTTCGCGACCCCAACCTCAAACCCCTCCAAAATCAGCTCTTTCTTGAAGAAACCCGGAATCTGGTCTTTCCAAAACCTCTCAGCAATCACATTATCCGGTTTCCCCCATTTTCTCGTCATGTTTTATATTACCCCACAAGGCTTTTAAGCGTTAAGATATGCTAAATCTGCGCCCTTTGGACCACAGAATCCTTGACCACAGTCTCCTTGTTTTTGGCTATGTCAGCGCCGATGTTCGAGCGCTGGATGATGGAATCGATTATCTTAACAACTTGGTTGACCTCGATTTTCTCAACTTCCTTTGCTGAAGTCATCACCATGATTGTGTATTCGACAAGGTCTGAGCAAGCGGTGATGAATTTATCCAGCGCCTCTTTTTTGTTTGAGTAAGCTTTGAACAGGATTGTTATCGGACCACCGTCCTCTTTCACAGCAACAGTGAGCAAGTATACTGTATCAAGATTAACTCCGGAAAACAAAAACAGCTGCTCTTTCTCAAACTTGTGCGTGCTTAACAAGGTCATCGCACTGCATGCATCGACTATGTGGGCAGCAACATGCTCAACTGATGTGTGGTTAAGTACATAACCCCTCTGCGCAGATGGATAAGTCTTTGTCAACCGCACAAACTCTTCTTGGGAAATTGGATGCGGGTTCACATCGATTTCACTCCTTCTGTTCTCCATCATTTTCAAGTACTCTACCCCTGTTTTTCCAAGCTCGCTGGTTATCTGTTTGTAGCTTTTCTTTACTTCAGGCTCCTTGATTATTTCCTCAACCAAAAACGGCTCGACCTTTTCCTCATAATTAACCCCAAACTCGTCCTTGTACTTGATCGTTATGTTTGTTATTTTTGTTTCACCTACAAGGAGCGGTGTTACAGCAAACACAGCGCCCTTTTCTTCCCCAGGGCCAACAGCCTCGAAACTTGTTTTCGTTAGCGGTGTGACTTTCAGGCTATCTGGGAAGTTTGCTGAGATGCCAACCTTCCTTATTTTAGAGCTTGACTTGTTTTTTACCAGAATTATGAAATCAGATGGCCTGCTCAACCGGGCCTCTGGGTTTATTGATGTTATTACCTCAACATTTGGGACTATCCTTACCTCAGTTGGGTCTATTTCCTCCTCAAAAATATCTCCAATTCCATTCTCCCATAAGACCTTCCTGTAGCTTGGTTTTAGCACACCAACGCGGCCAGTGACTTTGTAGGAAAAATATTTCTCCTCATACGGCTTCAAATCATTGATTTCTTCGAGCACGGTTTCATCCTTGTTCACCAACCGCACTTTCCTTATCGGCTCCATGCTGTTGTTTTCAACAACTATTTTGAACTCTGCCTGCTGGCCCTCCTTTAACTGTTTTTTATCAGTCAGCTCCAATACCATTGGATGCGGCGAGGCCTTCCTTAACCTGTCAACTTCTGCCTTTACTTCAGGATCGTCGGCTAGTTGGAGAGATTTTTTATAGAATCTTATGGCTGAATAAACATCGTTTTTGGCTTCAGAAGACCGCGCAGCTAGGTTGTAAGACCACTGTGCAGCGTAGATGCTCCCCGATTTTATAAAATATTCAGCTGACTTTGCTGCAGCCTCTATCGCTTCCCTATACTTTTTCTGCTTAAATAATATATTTCCTATTAGACGGTAAATCCAGGCTATATTGAATACCCTATGATCAGCTTCGCTGTACTGGACAGCTTTTTTATAAAAAATTATTGCGTTGTCTAAGTCGTCCATTTCCTCTGCAATCTTTGCCAGCAGCTGGTATGCGGTGGCTGCGCACAAATAATCGCCTTTTTTGAGGCATGTTTCCGCTTTTCTCTCTGTTAAGGCCAGCTCCTGCTCATATGCCCGCCTAGCATTACCTTTGGAACTTTTCTCAAAAATCTTCAGAAAACCCATAAAGACAGCAGCCCTCTATTAAGTATTGACTAGAACATTTAAGTAATTAAGTGGTGTTTGAAAGGGTTTGCTATGGTTTTGGGTAGCATGATATTTGGTTGTTTTGGTTATCTAACCCACAATCCTCAGCCTCTTGGAGGCCAAAGCTTGCAAAACCTTCCTGCCTAGATCGGAGTTCTTCTTTATGCTGATCTTGCCTTCCTTTCCAACCATTGGTGATAGCAGGAATTCTTCACCTGAATATACGTCCACCTGCTCGCCGACAAGGTTTTGGTCAACCATCAGATTGAAGCGGCCACCTGTTTCCTCATATAAAAAACTTACAGGAGATTTGAGTGTTTTCTCCTTCGGTTCGATGTTTATGTGGAGGCCGAGCTTTTTCTGCAAAGCTTCCACAGTCATACCCCCTTTGCCGATTATAGCAGGTATGACGTCATTCCTGACGCGCACAGTTATGTCATTGTCTGACACCACTTCAATATCTGCTGAATGGTCAAACCTCTTTATTTCCTGGAAAATTGCCTGCTTTGCCAGTTCCTTTATCGCAGATTTTGCCACTGTTCCTGATATAGGGATGACGACATTCTCTTCACCGTAGCTGTATATTTCATATTCCGGTTTCTTTGTTTCGAAATCGCGGACTTCTACAACTGGTCTG
>DATDTO010000074.1:0-6298 GCA_035290825.1 archaeon | reverse complement strand
TTGAACAGCCCTTCCTTGCCCTCTTCTGATAACAACACTTTCCATAGGTCCAACAACAAAAATTGGGTCTTCAATATCTGTCCTTGGATAATCTGCCCTAACCCTTTCATACTCTTCCTTTACCGTCTTTTTCAAAGATGGCGGTCCAACATATCTCATACACTAGAAATAGAGGAAAATTATATAAGCCTTACCTAATCCTCAAAGCATTCCCTAACCAGCCTGTAAAGCCTCCTGTGGTATAATATGCTCAGATGGCTTGCGCCTTTCACGACGCGCCTGTTGTTGACACGGGAACCATTCCCATTGTTTCTAAATCTTGCGCTCTCAATTGGCACAAGCGCGTCGCTGTCGCCGAAAAGGTTTTCAACTCTGGTATCGCCAAAATCCGGATCTTTATTAAGGTCCTCCAAAAAATCGCTGCCTGGAATCATCTGCCTTAAGCATGGGACGCGCCTCACCAAATCATTCCCATATGGGATCCATCTGACCAACTCATCGATAACCGGTGTGCCGTAGTGTGGTGTTGAAACACATATTAGCGCATTGACCCTCCCTCTAACATCATCAGTCTGAACGACATATCTGCTTATCAACCCACCCATGCTATCCCCAAGGAGCACAATCCTTTGAACATGGTCAGGTATGTTACCGATAAACTCAGAAACTTGCTCTGCTGTGCGTCTCAAATCCTGGAGCGGTGGGATTCTTGGCGCAGTCAAATAAATTCCCCTTCTCTCCAATTGCCTTGCAAATCCGAAAACATAGGGTGCTTCGCCAATCTGGATAAAGCCTGGGACAGCAACAACAACATCCCTCGCAGTTGGTGGTATGGGAAACTCCTTAAGTGCGCAGACAGAATGCCCGCCAAGATATCTGGCTAAATATGAGGCATAGTCTTGAAGACTGCTAGAAACCATGTTTTAGTTTTGGCGAGCAAAAATAAATTGCTATTGTCATATCTTTTTTGATATTATTTTCTTCTGCGCTCTTTGCTGTGTGGTTTGTTCTTGTGGATTTTCTTGATGTGCAGGGAGTACCAGATTTCTATTGCTATGAGGGAAACTATTATCGCATTGAGTGGCATGAAAACAGAGTCGTTAATCAGGGTGCTGTAAGCAAGCAGGAATGAAATGCCAATAAGATGGTTGAATGCAAACTTCAAGTCCACAAGGCTTTTGTGCCTCCTGACAGCTTCAATTGTCTCAAACCCCCAGCCGAATATTAGTATTGCTGCGCCAATTAGGCCGATTAGTAGTATGGACATGTATTATATGTGATTTAGCTTATACTTATTTATCCACAAAATAAAGAAATCTATGGAACTAAGATATACAGAGCATGCTGAAGAGAATATAAAAGAAAGAGAATTAGACAAAGCTGTTATAGAGGACGTTATCAGAGACCCGGATAGAGTAGAGCATGGGAAATTTAATAGAAAAATAGCACAGAAAATGGTAGGCGTCAAGCTACTAAGGGTTATATATGAACAAGAAGGCAATGTTTATATAATAATCACAGCATATTATGCAGATCCGGAAAGGTATTAGATTATGAGAATATCATATGATCCAAGGGCAGATGCCATGAACATAAAATTCCAAGAAGGAAAATATGATGTTAGTAAAGAGGTAGCTGATGGAATAATAATTGATTATGCTAAATCTGGGAAAGTCATTAGAATTGAAATTTTAGATGTTTCTAAAAGGATGCCGAAAGACAGTATTAAGGACATAGTTATTGGAATGCCCACAGCATAATTATTAGAATAAATCATTCTCTTCAGGAATCTTGCTCACGGCGCGGAAGACAGACTCTTTACCAAATCCTTTCCTTGAGATGTCTGCGAGGCTGTCATCAAAACCAATATCGATGCCCTTAGAAGCAATCTCCCTCGCTATCCTAATGTCCTTCCTGCCCAAATCCGCTATAGGCAACTCATCGCTGAAAAACATACCAATCCCCCATTATTTAATATTCAAAGCCTGCCGCAAAGCGCGTTCATTGAACCCAACAATTATTTTGCCGTCAACATCAATTACGGGCACGCCCATTTGGCCTGACTTTTGCACAACTTCCTCTGCCTTTTCTGGATGCTCCTGCACATTCACTTCTGTAAACTTTATTTTATTCTCCTTGAGAAAATCCATCGCCTTGTGGCACCATGGGCACGTGCTCGTGCTGTACACTAAAACATTTGTCATATCTTAAGAATATGGATTTTGGGTTTATATTGATTCCTAAATTCTATTGCCGAACCTTTAATACCAGCCAAGACCAAACAATATACCATGGCATCAAAAGGAGGGTCACAACAGCCACGACACGTGTCGCAATGTAGGGCAGCAAAGGCAGTGTTTGGGTTGTTGGTTTTAATAGTTGGTCTGTATGCAGTTGCTGGCGATTTAGGAGCGCTAGGACCTAAAATACCAGTAAGCCCATGGTGGTTATTGGTGGTTATTGTAGGTTTGTTCTGGCTCTTGAAGTCAGCAGCAGGCGGCAAATGTCCGGCATGCAGATAAATTAGTTTTAATCTTCTTCTTCACTTTTTTTCGCCTTCTCGAGAAGTAGCTTTATCCAACCTTTTCCAGCCAACCATTTTAAAATATTCTTCCTCTGTTTCCACAACTTGAAATTCGCCAGGCAAAACTTCGAAGTAATTTTGGTGAGTTGATCTACAGACAACTTCTCCATCTATCACTTCCCCTCTTATCAAGTCACCTTGAAACAACAAGTCGCAATGGCCTCTGACACCAATTCTCCTAATTTGTCCATCCACACGCAATGTATAAGTTGTGACAGGTTCACTAAAGTGTCCAACTGTGGTTTGTCCAGCTGTTTTGATTTCCCCCTCTATGAAAACACTTTTGGCTTCTCCGTCCCCTTTAGGTAATAATCCAAGAGCAGCTTCCATTTTTTGTTTTGTTGCTTTATCTTCTGCTTCCCACTTAGCTTTTCTAGCTTTATTCGCGTCTTCCAAGGCCTTCTTAGGATCTTCCACGACTTTTGGAGGAAACACTTTTCTATGAATACCAGATAACCTAGTTTCCATTGGATCAAAAACACCATTAAGAACAAAATCAGGAATAATCAAGCCGCCATTTGCCATGTCGCCGACTATCTGCGATCTGTATCCTGAGTTTCTATCATTGTTAGCATCGCCATTAAAATCCACTATTCTGCGTTTGTATTTGATTGGTGATTTGGCTATTGATCTTGTTTCCCCTCGTTCTCCTATTTCATAGACAGAAAACATGGCACGCGCTTCTATTGTGGAGCCATCAAAAGCACAGTCCTGAAAGCTGCCGATATATCTACTTCCGCCGGCATCATACCTACCTACCAGGATTTTTGGAAGCACACATTTGGCTTTCATAAGATGTTTTCAGATGTTGGGCTTTAATCCTTATCGGAAACCAGAAAATGCGTTTTTAAGGCTTATCCTCAATTTACAATATGGTTTACAGTGTCTATTGCGCTCCACTAGCAAGAAGGACAAATTATAGATGGTTAATGTCACTTGCACGGGAAGCGATAGAAAGCGATGATATAAACCCAACTGTGAATGATGTACTGATTGGTGTGGTCTCAGCTGATAAAGCATTCAGGATCAACCAGAAAGATGAGGCTCTTGATGTGGCTAAGGAAGCTGGAGAGAGGGTTGGACCTTTATTCAGACAGGAAGCTAGAAGGGTCTTCAGGATGCATGGTGTTGATCAAAGAGTCGCGTCCGCCTTCGAGGAAACAGCGTATAGAGACACTGCCGAAAGATTGAGATATTCAAGGGGAGATGACCATGTATTATTGCTTTACAGTGATGGTCCTTACTATCACATATATGCGACGGAGTTTGAAAGCTTTTTGACTATGCATCTTGGTTTTCATCCAAGAAATATAATCGCAATGTGTGATCTAGCAGGAGATAGTCCTGAAGAGGGTATCATGGGTTTCACAAGATCCGCAGAGAAAACTCTAAAGAGGACGGGCAAATTTGGGAATGTGGTTGTGTATTATAGCGGATTTGGAGGCATTGATCCTGTAAATAATGAGATTGGCGGCTTTGTTTTTGCGGGTAGTGTGATTCCATACAAAACTTGGGCAACTCCTTTTGCAGATCATCAAGGAAATATAGTTTTTGTCAACGATACATCGTTTGCAGCTGCAGCGCATCTTGCTTTTAAAGATCTTGGTCTGTTGCCTGATAGGTCGATGGTGCTGTCTGCTTGTGGTCTTGATGAGGGTGGTGTGAGGAATTTATTCTCCAAATCTGTGATGAAGCAATATGGAAACCAGGAAATATATTCCCCTACAAAAATACAGCTGAATCACAAGACTGTAACAGTTGAGCCCATCACGTCAGGAGACAGGTCATTCGATGTCAGGTTACCAAAAGAATTTTGGACTGTTCTCCATAGACAACATCCTAAAAAAGTTGGCGCTGATTTCGATTATCTGCTGATGAAATATCCGATGAATGGGTTGTGATATGAGACCGGAGATTCTAGTTGTAACAGGACCAAGTTGCTCAGGAAAGGCAGCTGCAATAAGCAGGTTAAAAGAAATTGGGGCTTACAGAGAAAGCATAGACACTTCTGATGATATCCTCAGACCAGAAGCTGCCAGGAAAGGGATTACAGATGTGAATGGGTTGTTCTGGTTTGCTTCTCAAAACGGGCCTGAATATCTTTTCCAGAAAGTTGCAGATGTAATAGGCCTTCCTTATACTGGTTCTGGTGTCGTTGTTGGGTCAGTGAGACAGATTAGAATGTACGGACTTATGAAAAAAGCTTATGGCGATCAGTTGGGATTGTTGGTTTTGGCAGCTTCTCCTGAAACAAGATTCCAAAGAAGGCAGGCTAGAAAAAAATCAGGCGATCCAGAAAGCTTCGAGGCCTTTATACATCAAGAGGGAAGAGATGTGGAGATTTTTGGTATGGACAGGCTTTTTGAAATGGGAGATCATGCAAAATATCCAGATGGCTACACAATAGTTAATGAGGGCAACTTAGAGCGGCTTTATCAGGAGCTTGATGTGTTTTTGAGCGTCTAATGTTCGCCGATTTAGTGCTCTAACTTGTTTATTATCATGGTGTAAAAGTCCGTGGAGCAATACCAACCACAATCTATCATTTTGTCTACTGTGGACTTCAGCCCGGTTTTTGTGATTATTTTATTTTTCAGCAGAAGGAAGAGAAGGAAAACAGAGCCGACATTGTCAACCTTTTCTATCGAGGCCAAGTTCCTTAGTTTTTGGTCGTCGGTTACAATTGTTCCCTTTAACTTTTTGGCCAATTCCAGAACCTCTAAATCCGCTTGGTCCAAAGTCTTAATTTTTAGCTGGCCTATATCACATTCTTCCACTGAAAACAGTTTTGAATCGACCAACCCTTTCACATAAACAGCCTCCTCAAAACCCTTTTTTATTCCAACATCTACAACCTCCACGTAAACTTTTGATGGGATAATAAGCTGCGCATTTAAACCCCCCAACTTTTCAAGTACTTTTGCTTTACCAAGATAAATAAGTGTGACAGCATCAAAAACAAGTATCATGCCAATGCTCTCTCTATGTCTTTTTCAAGGGTCTCTTTATCTTTGATCCAAACAGTTTTGGAGGCCTTTAATTTATCTGCAAATGACCAAACATCTAGGCCAGCAAATTTTGCAGCAGCCAAAAATGTAAGTTTGCCTTTGGATAGCAAATCAACCGCTGTTTTTTCTCTCCATTCAATTAAAGACGTCTGAAGCAGCTTTCTGATGGCAGTTGATTTGTCCAAATTCTCAGATTCTATAAACTCCTCCAATTCCTTTTCCAATTCCACTGATAACCTTATAGACAAAGACGTTTCTTTCATACAATGTATACTTTGTGTTACTTATATAAAAAGATTGTGATAGTAAATATAACAATGTTATATCTACGAACACCAAACTTCACAACGTTAATTATTTAAATATACTCTCACAACAACTAACTAGAACTTTTAATGATTATTAAACGTTCACAAAATTTACTGGTAAACTCTATATGATGAGCAAAACCCCGCAAGAAATTGAAGTTTGGTACATAATCCCAGCGTTGAGAAGGGAGCTTGTAAAGGGTTTGATTGCCTCAGGCCTAAGCCAGAAAAAGGCAGCCATAAAACTGGGCCTTACAGAATCTGCTGTTTCCCAGTACCTAAGCGACAAGCGGGCAGCTGGCATAAAGTTCAACGAGAAAATAGCAGCCAAAATAAGCGAGGCTGTCAAAAACATCCTTGAAGGCAGCCAGCCAATAGGTGAAATTTATAGGCTAACC
>DATDTO010000073.1:0-7391 GCA_035290825.1 archaeon | reverse complement strand
TGTGGAGCTTGCCCTCCTGACAATTGCTTAGGGACCTATGAGAGCCTGACTTATCGATGTCAGTCGGGTTCTTCGTGTCCTACTGGTTGGTCGCGTAGTAGCACGCGGTTTTGCGGTGGTCGACCTAATGAGACATGTTGCTTTTCTGGACAGACGCCTGATAGGCCGGAGGATGGACCATGTACGGCTTATGGTGGCCAACCAACTTGTAACTCGGGCAGTACACCAACCGCGAGTGGTTTTAATAACAACGGCGAGTGCACAATAAATCTCCCACCCTGCCCGCCTGTAATAACGCCGCAACCGGGTACTTGTTCAGTTTCAGTGCAAAATATAACCCAAACAAGCGCGACAGCAAGCGTAAATATGGTTTCCGGCAGAAATAAGGTTAACTGGTATATTAACAATAACTCAGCTGGGACAAATGATGGTCCTGGCGCCAGTTTCTCAGGGCTTTCGCCAAATACAAATTATACAGTAACGGCAACAGAGTGGGATGCAAACGGTACCAACTCCTCGATAAACTGTACAGCAGGCAGTTTCAGGACCGGTACTGATGGCTCGCCGACGCCAACCTCGCCTCCAACTGCTGCAGGCTGGACTTGTTGGCAATGTACATCAGGCGGGGGTTTTGACGGAAGCCCCAAATGGAGCAATCGCGGCGACGATTGTTCTTCTGTGTGCCCATCCGGTTCAGGTCGAGGCTGTCAGGGGACTGATCCAAACAACTACCCACCAAGAGAGGGAGGAGTTTGTTATATCCAACCAGGCTCTGTGTCCACAGGGTCTAATCTTGTGGGGAGATTTGTGAACAGAGACACAAACCAAACCATACTTGATGGGAGCTTCGGAATAGATTATTGGTTGTATGATGGCTCCTGTTACGGGGGGATCCCCCAATACGTTAATGGTGCATTGGCCTATTGTCGGCAACGACAACCTTGGAGCCCTAGTTTTGATTATAATATTAGTTCGCCAGTGATAAGCAGCCCCTCACAGGATAGGCCGTTTCAATTATACAATTGGCCTACGTCCTGGAGACCAGTTTCTTATGTCAACTACCAGGAGTGGACTTCCTGTACTTCAACATATGAATGTACAAGAAGTAGAGCAGGGGTGGGGAGCGATAACCCTTGCGGTGATGGTTGCGAAGAATGCCTAGAACGGGATCCTGATTGTTCAAGCCAGCGTTGTGTAGGCGGAGTAAACAGTAACGACCACATAAGAAGAGGCAATTTAGGCAACCTCCAAAGAGGTACTTATAGCACCATAACACATATTTGCAATCCAGTTGACAGTCAGCCAAGAGTAGATATTACCTGGGCTAGAGACACAGCCAGTATCCAAGGTATAGTATTTGTTGATTACAACGGCGATGGCATAAAAAATGGTGATGACTCGTCTTACGGCGGAGCAAGAGTTTATTTATATACCCCAAGTACTGCCGCCGATTACACAACCTTTGACACAACCGACGCCTCGGCAACAAATAATTATTCTTTTACCGACCAAACTCCAAACCAAAGCTACAAGATCAGCCTTGATGTCCCTTCAGGGTATCGCGTCACAACAACCAATCCAAACATTATAAATAATTTAAGTGGGGATCAGACAGTTAATTTTGGCATAACTCCAATTGCCAATGCCTGGTTCCAAACAAAAGATGCTGACCTTTTCAGCCTTGGAAGCATAATTTCCCGTATTCCTCTCCAATGCCAGGTTGATACGGGGTGTGACGAGTCCCTTTCCTTGATTGGTAGTGGTGGATTCCCGGGGGTACCGATTTATAATTCCTCGACTGCTCCGAATTTTGGGTATGGGCGAGTATCAAGTCTGGGGTGGATGGCTAACTCGGGAACGACTGTTGTTACACAGAATTATGCGTACTTTGCCGCGAGAATGCCTGCAGGGGGATACGAAGTTGCCGACGGGGCGATAGCCTATTCAGGGTATTTCTCTTCAAACGGAACGGCAGACCCAAGAGGCTACAAATGGTTTAAGCGGGAAGGTGATTTAACTTTGGATGCCAATTTTAATTTGAATAACGGAAAAGCAGTCCTGTTTGTCAACGGGAATGTGATTATTAAGCAAAAGATTACAATAAACGGAGGAGGGGCGGCAACCGGATTTTTTGCATTGATTGCCAGTGGGAATATAAATATTGATCCTGGTGTTACTTATCAAGCTCAACCTGCTCCCAGGAACAATGCGCAGCCGGCTTTGGAGGGGATTTTTTTGGCAAACGGACAAATTAAAACTGGCACAGCCAACCCCTCTAACGATTCCCAGCTTTATGTAAGAGGGGTTTTGGCGGGTTTGCAAAGTGTGGCGCTTGAGAGAAACTTAGACCGTGCACAAACAAGTACCGGCAACAATACGACTCCGGCAGAGTTTGTTGAATATGCTCCCGATATAATTCTTAATTTGCCCCCCGAGCTTCTGCGTGATAATCCGATATGGGAAGAAGTGGCACCATGAGGATTAGGTTTTTAAATCTAACTTATTTATAAACTCCAGTGAAGAGTTAACTAACGGTTCAATATCTTCGTAATCATGATTATCACCGGGAAGCTGAAGTAGTTTGTAGTTTTTAGCCTTAGACAATGTTAAAGTTTTCTTCAAATCTTCAAATGATATTGCCGGGTCCGAAGTTTTCTGAATAAAAAGGGTGGGGATAGAATAACCTTGTAGCCACGAGTCTATACCTTTTTGAGTTTCCCGAGCCCACCTCACTGCTGATCCGACAAAAATACAGGCTTTAGGTGTCAATTTTTTATTATGAATAGTGCGCAACGCTAATATCGCTCCTACCGACTTGGCGAAAACAATAAAATTTTTGCCGTTTTCCATTTTCTTGATTAAATTTTCTGACTCCAACTCAAAGTTAAAGTTGTTATGTTCAGAATCCCAATGGGAGTAGTGGAGAGATTTGACGTTAGAGAGTAGAAGATCTCTTGAATGCAAATAGATATTTTGCACAAGCGAACCCGGCGATTGCTCAACTGGTAACAAGAGAGGCAAGCCGATCCCCTGAGGATTTCTACAGAGAACTTCGTACGCGTTGGGAATGGCACCACCAATTTTATGAACAGGGGTTAGAGCCTGTGCTTAGTTTAGTATTGGAACCTAACCATTTTGGATTATCTCCAACTCAAGTAGATGCACTGATTGAGATCTATGAGGCTGCATCCTTAGTTGATCAAGCTACCCTTCTCGTGTCGGCAGCCACTAAACGACACTTAGAGAGGTAGAGACTACAGACATAGAAGCTCAAATTGAAAAGCTATCGCGAGATGAAAGTTATTGGACTCAACATTTCTACTTTACTATTGAAAGGCCGCGCGCGCAGGCGATAAGAGACATACTTATATATGACAACAGAGAAGAATATAGAATTTTAATGTCATTGTTAGGAATATCAGGATATGTTTTAAGGAAGAGAGTCCTTGGATATCTTGATCAAACACGGTTATTGAAAAATGATGGGAAAATTTATGAGTTTGCCGATGAGATAGTGCTTAGTGAGCTAAAAAGGCTCAGAGAATATCGCAGCTCTCTCTTGCACAAAAGTGTTAAGGCTTATCGGCAAACAGGTCTTACTTGTGGAGCTTCATCCCTGATGATGGCTCTGCACTACTACGGTTTGTCGGATCTGGATCAAAAAACAGAAAATAGTATACATCAAGCATCTAAATCCTCCATTGTTGAGGGAAATCACTTTTCCGGATTGGTTAAAATTGCTGCTGCTTTGGGTTTGGAGACGGTAATACTTCACTCAGAGCCAGAAATGTTTAAAGTTGTGCCATCTGAATCTGTAAATCTAATATCCTGTCCGGCACTTTGAGCTTTTGTGAAATCAAAGTTGGAGGAGGAGAGTTTGACCAGTACCGGAAAATTAGTGAGGTTTTCTGCTTGAGCTGAGTTATCAAAAGTAATCTTTTTTCTGTAAGCCCAGCTAGCATTGTACCAAGAGCTAGTTGCTGTTAAGGTTACTTGATTGGCTGTTGAAGTAGTTACACTTGATGAAGAATCATACTTAGTAGTATCACTCCATGAAGTTTGTCCGCTTCCTCCATTCCAATTAGTCTGACTCCAGGGAGAAGAAGCAGCATAAACAGAAGATGGAAGTATGAATAATGAATGAAGAATCATGGAAAACAGCAGCGTCATTGCGAGAACTGAGCGTAGTGAGGGACGTGGCAATCTCAAGGAAAAATTATGATATACTGAGGTCGTGTGGGGGTGCCTGAGTGGGGAACCTGGCTTATCATCCAAGGTTCTGCGGGTGCAAATCCCGTCACCTCCACGCATTTTGAATTTGACATGTTGAGTGATTTGTGTTATCCTATCTAACAGATGATAAGCCAGGTTTGACTCTACTTTGGTAGAATCTCGAAAACCGTCCGTAAGGGCGGTTTTTTGTTGGAGAAATAGGGACTTGATTTTTGGGAATTTATGCCTAAGCTTTAGTGTGAGCTGTGCCAGCCAGAGGCTGGTCGGCCTTTGGTCGAAGCTGTCGGGCTCACTTTGCCTGCCCTGAGCGAAGTCGTAGGGTCTAAATTTCTGAAGTAGTTCCATAACATACATATTTAATAAAATTTGAGCCTAAATCCATTTTATCTCCTATTTATTAGAGATTGCAAGTTTTGATTATTTTTTTCCAAGTCTTACATCATGCGGGCCAACGGCAACAATAGTAGATGACGGTAATCAGTCTGGAGGAGAGAGAAGCTTTTGAAGGTTTTCTTTCTGATAGTGGGCGGCAACTTTTTGATTTGCTGTTTTGCTTTATCAGCAATATCTATGCTCATAGATTATCAAAAAAAACTTTGAGTTCTTTTTTGTTTTTGATAGCGGTATACCTTCCAGCTTTTATATCTTCCTCGCCTTTTTTAATCGACCATTGCTACCACCCATCAGAACCACCTGACCAATCTGTTTGAGTTCAGGGAGAAGAAACAGCATAAACATGAGATGGAATTATGAATAATGAATGAAGAATTATGGAAAAAAGGAGAACAATGGAAATTATTGTTCGAGGACGAAGTCCGAGAATTAAATGCCAGCGGGCGAAACTTCTCAAAGCAAAAGCTTTTCGAAGAGTAAAGATGGGATATTATTGTTCGAGCAAAGCGAGAACTAAAGAGGATGAGGAAAGGCTTGCTTTTCTAAGAGTCAGGAGGCCATAATTAGTTTGTCTTGTCTTGGATAAGCATATGGCATAGCATAGTTGGAATCAATAACTACATTAGTAACATAGCTATAAATTGAGCCTACTTTAATTGAACCACCATTGTAAGACGATTGCAATGGGTAGTTTGATGGGGTTTGAATTAAAAAACTATTTAATTTCTGCTATAGTATTGTTATGGTTAATACCCAAATTACCATCTGCCAAACAGATGACGGCAAAGCACGGGTAGAAGTGCTCTTTGAAGATGAAAATGTGTGGTTGACTCAAGCGCAAATGTCAGAATTATTCGAGAGGGATCAATCAGTCATTTCCAAACACATAAAAAACGTCTTCAGCGAGGGAGAACTTAATGAAAAAAGCAATATGCAAAATTTGCATACTGCAATTTCAGACAAACCAGTCTTGTTATATAGCCTTGATGTAATCATCTCGATTGGGTATCGCGTCAAGTCTTTGCGGGGTACTCAATTCCGAATCTGGGCAACGGAGCATCTCAAAGAATATATGGTTAAAGGGTTCACTATGGATGATATCCGTCTTAAACAAGGTGGACGCAGGTCAAGATACTTTGAAGAACTCCTGCAACGTATTCGTGATATCCGAAGCAGTGAGCGGGTGTTGTACCAAAAAGTGACAGATATTTATGCAACGAGTATTGATTATCAGAAAAATGCGAGGGAAACTGAACTTTTTTTCAAAACAGTACAGAACAAAATGCATTTTGCTGTAACAGGTGAAACTGCAGCTGAGATCATAACCGAACGTGCAAATCACGCAAAACAGAATATGGGACTAACCAACTTTCCAGGGATGAATCCGATTAAACGTGATATTTATATAGCAAAAAACTATCTTAATGAGAAAGAGTTGAACCTTCTAAACCGTATTGTTGATGCTTATCTTTCATTTGCTGAAATCCAGGCACAGAGTGAAAAAGCAATGAAAATGGCTGACTGGGTTAAAAAACTTGATGAGTATTTGAGCCTTATGGGTAAAGGAATTCTTAAACAGGCAGGAAGTGTAAGCACAGTAGATGCCGAAGTAAAAGCGGAAGCAGAGTTTACTTCCTATAAACGAGAGCAGAGTAAAAATTACATCTCTGATTTTGACAGAGAAGTAAAAAAACTTTTGAAGAGAGCTAAATAATTAAGAGGATAGAAAGGATTTGCCTACCTGCCCTGAGCTTATCGAATGGGTTGATTTTTGGGAATTTATGCCTAAGCTTTAGTGTGAGCTGTGACCCGCCTGCAACGCTTTGCGTAGCAATGCGGGCAGGGCTGTTGGGCTCTGTTTGTCTAAATTTCTTTTGAAACTCATCCATAACATACATATTTGATAAAAAATTTGAGCCTAATACCATTTTATCTACCTTTTGCTTACAATTGCAATAGCCATTTTGATATTGTTTGAATAACTTTTTCTACTTGCAGTCTATGCCAAAATATGGTACCCTCTGTATGTACTTTGAGATTGTAATCTGTTACGGGACTGAAATGCAGAAATGGCTCTACTGCGGGGTATGAGTAGACCAATCGCAAGGTTGGCATCCAAAGTATTACGATGAAGGCGAGCCGTCCTTCCGGTCCCATAAGAGTTTATAATCTTTAAGATAACCTTGTCTTCTCATTCTAAAGGCAGTTACAACAAAATTCATATCTTCAGTAATTTCTTCTTCATTAATAATTTGAGTTATTTCCAGCGAGCAAAAATAACTAGCACCCTTAATTGTTTTTACAAAAGCGAAATGCCCTCTTTTACCACCCTTATTTTCATAAACTTGATCCGGATATCTGGCTATAGAAACCAAACTATGCAAAATAAATTCGTACTCCTCAGCTGGTTTTGAATCATATAAATGCTTTAACATTCTTGTAGTGATATGAATTTTTGGACTTGCTAAATTAATTGCTTTAACGACTAAATTTGTCGTATTACATAAAAGCATTGTATGAGGTATAACCAGACCTCTTTCCTCAGTTCCTTGTATATATAGCTTGTGTAGCTTTATTAAGCTAATCTTTTTCATACAAACTATTGTACCAGAATTAAAGTCAGTTTCTGATATCGTAAGTTCTAATTCGAATCGCAACCCCCTAGAGTAAAATATTTAGCTTCAAGGGGGTGAAACACAATTAAACATAAAAAGATTAAGGCTTTTGAAAGAGATAAAATTGCAGTTTGGAAATCTGAAGGTGTT
>DATDTO010000072.1:0-2497 GCA_035290825.1 archaeon | reverse complement strand
TCCTGACATTGGCTATTTGACCAAGAAGAACATCAAACATTTCTCCATCTAATTTTCTATTGTTATACCTAAAAGCATATTCATCAGCATAAGCTTGTAAATATTTAGCTGAAACTATTCTATATACTCCAAAGATACCTCTTTTTAAATGACTCCAAACATTTTCAATATTCTGAGTATGAACCTCTTTTCTGACATACTCACTAGCCCCATGGTTTACTGAATTGTGTTCATATCCTTTGTATGAAAGCTGAATATATCCTCTCCATTCATCAGTGAATATTCTGGCTTTGGGAGATATGTTCTCTTGGATTTGTTGAAGTAGTGTCCATTTTCCTGTATTTGGGATGTGTTTTATGTACACTTTACCTTCTCTTTGTACCATTCCCATTAAAATCTGTTTTTCTTTTGCCTCAACACCTTGTACCCATTGATTCTTTCTGTTCTTTCCTTTACCACCAACAAAAGTTTCATCAACCTCAACAATGCCATCAAGTGGATTACCACCAGAGGGATTATTAATGTTAGTTGAGGCATCCACCATTAACATCCTGATCTGCTTAAACATTCTCCAGGCTGTTTTGTAGGTTACTCCTAATTCTCTCTGGAGTTGTTTAGCTGATATTCCTGACCTTGTTTTAGTCATTAAATACATGGCATAGAACCAATATTGAAGTGTAGTAGTAGTTTTCTCAAGGATAGTTCCAACCAAAGGATAAACAGTTGTTCCTCCAAACTCACAAGCATAAGCCGTTCTACCAGAAACTTTGTAAAATTTAGTTATCTTTTTACAGACAGGACAGGTAATTCCAGAAGGCCAGCGAATATTTTTAATTTCTTCTAAACAGGAGTTATCATCAGGGAATCTATTGAAGAATTCTTTGAGGCTAAATTTACCATTCATATGCTTATATTTAAAAGCATACCAGATTATTTACTTGTTGTCAAGGGATAAGTGCCGTATGTGGCATATCAAAACCTAATTATATACAACAGCTCGAAGATCTACATTAAACAGCGTTATAAGACCATCTTTCTCGTCTATGCCATAAATTATTCTATATCTTCCTACATGCCAAGTTCGTCTTCTTGCCAGTTCGCGGGCAAGCGGCTTTCCTTCAAAAGGAACTTCTTTTGTTTCCTCTATGGCTTCTTTTAGAGAACGGTGATATTTTTCTGGGATTTTTTTAAAGTGGTTAACAAATTTGATGGTAAGCTTCAGCTTATAACTTACCATCTCATTTCCTCTTTAAAGTCCTCCCAATCTACTAACTCCCCTCGTGTAGCCTGAGCCTCCGCTTCTCTTAGGTCCTCCATAAGTTTGGTGTTAGAAAGAATCTCCAGTGTTTCTTTAAGAGATTCATATTCGTCAACAGAAAGAAGCACAGCTTTAGGTTCACCGTTAACTGTAATCGTATACTCGTTTCGAAGTCGTGCAGCACGATCCACAAGCTCAGTAAGATTTTCTCGGGCTTTGGTGATCGGAAGGGTTTGAGTCATGTGATGATGTTACAGAATTCTGTACAGATTGTCAACGCTTGAAATTTTTGTCTTCCTTTGCCAGGGCGAAGGTAGTAGTTTTCCCCGTTCCTTATTCTTCCACCACCTATTGGAGTTCCAACACAAAAGACGGGCCAAGAGCTAACGTTTATTTAAGTTTTGATGATGTCTGCACCAGATTTTCTAGCCGCCAAACTGGCTTACAAAATCATCGGGTATGCAACTTCGGATTAAGATTGCTCAGACAGAGCACATACCAAAAGATTGTCGCAAGGCTCAATAAAGATATCCGAAGGTTTGTAGTTTATCTGAGTCTTCGTACCAACGCAAACCTATATCTGTTCTATAAAACATGTTTGGGATCATGATATTTTTTACTCTCTGATACGCCTGCTGCCTAGCTGCCTCCACCGTCACTCCATTGCCGGTGACGATAAGAGCATAGCCCGATTTACCAGCCAGTTTCCAGTCACCATCCTCCAATTTCACTTCTCCTAAATTCACTCCTCTTTTGTCAGGAGTTTTAAACAGAATTACAGCATCCTCTGAATAACGCTTGAACGCCTCAATGTCCCAAAAAGGAAAGGGTGGAACAGCAATCACTACTCCAACTTGAAAACCGTGCTTGACCCTTAATCTAACCGGCTCCTGGTGAACAAGACTATACAAAAAATCGCCCCAACGAGAGATAACCCCCTCCATCATAATACTTATCGTGGGGTACCCCCAGCGGCACGTAAATTCAAGAGGATAGACACCTTTGTGGTTTGCAATGCAATTCACATCAATAACTCCTACATAGCCCGATTCTGCTAATTTTTCTTCCATTTTCCCCAGAGTTTTATCAAAAACGTCGTTTTGCTCGGTCCAGTACATCAAAGTTCCCATCTCTCCGGTAGAAGGCCCTATATTGCCATTAAAAAGTCTTTTGTGCTCAAAATTAACATTGATTGGATAAACAAAGTTTTTCCCATTAAAAAAGGCTCCGACTGCAATC
>DATDTO010000071.1:0-4702 GCA_035290825.1 archaeon | reverse complement strand
CAATATATCTTCCAGACAACTTTGCTACTAGTACACTGTTTTGTTCTTCCAATTTAACTGCCATAGTAAATCAACTATTGATGTTTTGACACTAAGCTTTAAAAATCCAATATAAACGCCTCCGGAGATCTTTATTTGACTTACCTTGCAATGTTTTAGTCCAAAACCGAGCAAAACTTTATAAATACCTTTTACATATTCTATTAATCTTTCTAATTTACGGTATTCTATGACGCTAGCTTTGGACACGAATTTAATAATCGTCTTTGCAACAGCCATCGTCGCGCTCTTGTTTGCGGCAGTTTCTGTTTTTAGAGTCCTGAGAAAAGATAAAGGAAGCCAGAAGATGCAGGAAATAGCAAAAGCAATCCAGGAAGGCGCATCGGCCTACTTGAACAGGCAATATAAAATAGTGTTTATATTTGTCATAATACTTGCAATAATATTTGGCCTAGCGTTCAATCTCGTAACAGCCGTGTCCTTTGTCCTAGGTGCTGTCCTTTCTGCAGTTGCAGGGTATGTTGGCATGCATATTTCTGTCCGCGCAAATGTGAGGACAGCCCAGGCGGCAAACAAAGGTTTAAGGCATGCCTTATCACTTGCGTTTACAGGCGGTTCAGTGACTGGTTTTTCTGTTGTTGGCCTAGGGTTATTGGGCAGCGGCCTTCTATATTTTCTTTATGGCGATCCAAAACTGATAATAGGCTTCACCTTCGGCGCCTCTGTTGTAAGCCTCTTTGCCAGGGTTGGTGGCGGAATTTATACAAAAGGCGCAGATGTTGGCGCAGACCTGGTTGGCAAGATTGAGGCTGGCATTCCAGAAGACGACCCAAGAAACCCTGCTGTGATAGCAGACAATGTTGGAGACAATGTTGGTGACTGCGCAGGAATGGCAGCTGATTTGTTCGAGAGTTATGTTGTCACAGTAATTGCAGCCATGATACTTGGACTTGCCCTTGGCACAGCTGGGGCAATCTACCCGCTTTTAATGGGCGGAGTTGCAATAATAGCATCAATAATAGGCACACTTGTTGTAAGGACAGACAATAAAGACAAGATATGGGCAGTCCTTAACAGAAGCATAATTGTCACGGCAATACTTTCTGCTGTTGGTTTTTACTTCCTGACAAATTACCTGTTCCCAACAAGCCTCAACCTTTTCTACGCCGCGCTCGCGGGTTTGGTGACAACTGTCCTAATTGCCATAATAACAGAGTATTATACAGGTAGAGGTCGTGGGCCAGTGAGAGAGATAGCAGAGGCATCAAAAACAGGCTCTGGAACAAATATTATCTCAGGTTTGGCGACAGGCTTCATGTCAACCTTAATGCCAGTTATCGTAATAGTTGCAGCAATATTCGTGTCCTTCTACTTCGGCGGATTTTACGGCATCGCAATAGCAGCAATGGCTATGCTCTCCATGACTGGAATAATAGTATCAGTTGATTCCTATGGCCCAATCACAGATAATGCTGGCGGTATAGCAGAGATGTCAGGAATGCCGCAGAAAGTAAGGGACATAACAGACAATCTGGATGCGATTGGAAATACAACTAAGGCAGTGACAAAAGGCGTGGCTATAGGCTCTGCTGCGCTGGCAGCTTTATCCCTTTTCGCAGCGTTTGCAGCTGAGACTGGCCTGAAATCAATCAATATCTTAGACCCTCGTGTTGTAATGGGATTGTTTATCGGCGGCATGTTGCCATTCATCTTCTCGGCGCTCACAATGAAAGCTGTAGGCAAGGCGGCATTTGAGATAGTCACAGAAGTCAGAAGGCAGTTTAAAGAAATAAAGGGGATCATGCAATGGAAGGCAAAGCCAGATTATGGCAGGTGCGTATCCATAGTCACGGCAGCTGCACAGAAACAGCTAATTGTCCCGTCCCTTATAGCAATAATAACGCCTCTAGCTGTTGGTTTTGTTTTGGGACCAGCTGCTCTCGGTGGCCTTCTAGGCGGCGCAATAGTAACAGGCCTTTTATTAGCGATAACAATGACAACTGGCGGCGCAGCCTGGGACAATGCCAAAAAATATATAGAGGAAGGCAACCTTGGCGGCAAGGGATCTGACGCTCACAAAGCGGCAGTTGTTGGGGATACTGTCGGCGACCCATTCAAAGACACATCAGGTCCAGCCTTGAACCCACTGATAAAAGTTTTGAACACAGTGGCATTGTTATTTGCAACCATGATAGCTGCGAATGTGTTATTGCCTGTGTAGATGTGTACAAAAAGAAGTTTAAGAAATAAATAAGAATCCTTGAATACCCGCTTACGTTCAATTTTGGTCTTCTCTAGACAATTTTTTAGGGGGCAATATTAAGCTTATATGATTAGGCTCTATTTCTAATTATGAAATATCCTTTCATTAGAAAAGATGGTCAGGTGCATTCAAAAAATGAACCAGCTGCAACAAAGGAAATAAAACTTTTTAAAGTTTTTGTAGATTTTGAATCAGAATATAGAAATGCTGGATTTCCAGGAGATCCAGATATTATTAGAGGTAAAGGTGGTGACTATATAGATGTCCAAGTAGATGATTCTGTTACCTGTGAACAAATTGTACCTATTTTAGATAGACTTGGTTATAAACCATCCCCATCTAGCTAACAATCAAAGACCAAAACTTCTTCTTATTTGTTTCTATACAATGCTTGACGGCGAAAAGAAACTTGTTGGATAATTAAGTTAAAAGCATATTTTTATTCAATTGTCGGCACCTGATAACTGTTTAGGGGGTCGGCTAAATCTCACACCTTTCTACAGAAATTTCGAGTTTTGTTTCTAGCTCTTGAAGTCCCCTGTAAAACAAAGTTACAGTTAAAGGACCTTCCTCATTTCCAAAAACTATTTGTTTGGCTTCATCGGCCTCTTCATCGGCCAAATCACCGCGTTCACAAATATATACGTATCCTAGCCCTTCATAAAACTCTCTTATAGATTGAATAATTTGGTCTCCTGTATAATTACCAGCTTGTAGGTCTACAAAAAAACATTCATCATATATAAAACTGTGCTCAAAATCACTCGCAGCTGCCCCCATTTTCATTTTCTCTCCAATTCTAGACACGCCTAGTTTTTCGAGTCCATAAGATATTGCATTAATCAATTCTATTGAATCTGCATCTAGCTCGCTCTAGATGTTGGAACATCTAACCTTGAATTAAGATACCTTTCTAAAGTTGGCTTTTCTGTCATATTTATCACTTTATTTTAGACATCCGATATTTATAAAGCTTTCGCTATGTTACTACTCTATGATGAACAGCTGACACACAGTTTTCTGACAAATTCTGGAAACACACGCTTATAAACCATTGTATATATATAGATACATATGTATCTGAAAAGAAACAGAGAACTGGAAATAATCACACTATACACTGGAAATTATAATGCAATGTTTTATCTGAGACAGATAAGCAAGCTTACAAAAATCCCGCTTAAAACCTGTCAGAATGCGCTTGCAAATCTTGAAAAGGAAAGAATATTAAAAGGCAAGATAGAAGGGAAGAACAAATATTTCAGTCTGAACTTGGATAACATACAAACCAAATCATACCTATTGAAAGCTGAAATTCAAAAAACAGAAGGCCTTTTGGAAAAATATTCAGAGTTCAAGACATTTTTAAAATCAGTTAATACAAACACGCTAATAATTATTTTTGGAAGTTTTGCCAAACTAAATGCAGACAAAAATTCAGACTTGGATTTATTTATTGTTTCTGAAAAAGAACAAAGCCTGCCCTTTCACTTGTTGCCTTATGAAATCCATCAGAACAGCTTGAAAGAGGAATCCTTCAAAAAGGCTTTAATTGGGAAAGAACCGCTAATCAAAGAAATAGAGGAAAATCACATAGTCTTAAACAATCCATCTAATTATGTAAATATAATCTGGGAGTATTATGCAAAATAAGTTGAGCTGGTGTTTCAGGTTAAAAGACGGGTTAAAGATAGTTGATCCAAATGAAAGATTGTCAAAATCTTATCTTGAACAAGCAAAATCTTCTTTGTTGAGAGCAGAAAAAGATTTGGATGACAAAGATTTCCTTTGGGCGACAGTTGCAATTTACTACGCTGAATATTATGCCCTTTATTCTTTCCTACAAAGAATAGGTGTGAAGTGCGAAAACCACGCATGTTCCATTTTAGCAACAACTTTGCTCTTGGGAGAAGATAAAACAAAAACAATAAACCAACACAAAGGTAAAAGAATAGATGCTCAATATTACATGAAGGTTGATCAGGAAAACAAAATCAGAGAGATGTTACAGGAAGCTAAAATATTTGTTTCGATGTTTGACGAGACTGTTTCCAAGCTGACTGAAAATGAAATAAAAATATACAGGGAAAATATTTCTAAAAACAAATAAACTTTCGTTGACACCATGTTTTTTGGTGGAAAACCATCATTCCATATTTGAAATATCTATAATTACAAAGCCCCAATAACAAGGTTTATCACCAAATGTATAAGCCCGCCGATCACGCCAACAGCATATACAGCCCCTATTTTTGCTGGCCTTGGTATTGTGCTATAATGTTGCAGCCTCTCAACTAACCTTTCAAATCTCACCGCTGATTTTAACGGTTTGGGCAAAATGACATAAAACGGCTTGAGATATTTTATCAAACTTATTTCCATCAAAAGTATATCCAACACGACCAAAATTATCGGAAACAGGACTATACCGCCTATGTG
>DATDTO010000070.1:0-4532 GCA_035290825.1 archaeon | reverse complement strand
GTTCGTGAGTCTATTTGGGAGGCAACCTGCAAAGCGATGCGTGAAGGTATGTTGGCTTTTATAAGTCCAGTTATAACATTAACGCTCGGTCTTTGGGTTGAGAGCATGAGATGTATTCCAACAGCACGAGACATTTGGGCTAGGCGCACGATGGCGGACTCAAGCTCCCTCGGATAGGCTGACATAATATCTGCTAACTCGTCTATAACGATAACGATGTATGGCATTGTTTCTATCGCAACTGTCGTAGCTGACGCCTTATGTCGTTGGTTCTTTATGGCTGGCTCAACTACATTTTTGTGATATGAAGCAATGTTTTGAAGGCTCTCAGCTTGGAGGATATCATATCTTCTGTCCATCTCTTTTGCTGCCCATTTCAGGGCCAGGATGGTCTTTTTGGCGTCTGTTATGACCGGAGTGAGGAGGTGGGGTATTTTGTTGTAAAGAGTTAGCTCTACTCGCTTTGGATCAACCATGATGAACTTGAGGTTGTCTGGCGAATTTCGGTAAAGAAGGGAAGTTATGGCGGCGTGAATAGTGACGGATTTACCAGAACCCGTTGCTCCTGCGATGAGGAGGTGTGGGGCTTTGGCCAAATTGCCAAAATAAGACATTCCTGAGATACCTTTACCTAGAGAGACCAAAAGTGGTTTGTCTGAATTTTGGAATTCGCCAGAGGAGAGGAGTGTGCCGAGGCCCACGGTCGTTTTTGTGCTGTTTGGTATTTCGATACCAACGAGAGATTTTCCTGGGATTGGTGCTTCTATGCGGATAGGATGCGCGGCAAGGGCCAGTGCCAAATCATTTTGTAATCCTACGATACGAGAAAGTTTTACTCCCTCGGCTGGTTTCAAAGCGTATCGTGTAATAGATGGACCAATAGAGATTTCATCCATCTCTACATTTATACCAAAATTCTGCAAAGTTCTTTTTATTATGTTTGAGTTGGCTTTTATATCTCCAACCCCCGGCTTGCCCCTGTCTTGTTCCAGAAGAGAAAGTGGCGGAGGAACGAATTCTTTGCCGTTTAGGAGGAGTGGACTTATGCCAAACTCATCAAGGTTTTTTTCGGTATTTTTCTGTGGTGAAATCTTTTCTGTTTCCGCACCCTTTTGGACCTTTTCATCCATGTTCAACTGTTCTGGGTTAGAAATGATTATTTCTGGGTCTGTGTCTTCTTCCCCTTCTACTTTTTCCTTTTTTGGGAACAGAGATTTAATAAAAGCAAATCTTATAGGCGCATCAAATATGACCAGAAGAGAAATAATTATGAGAGCAATCAGAATCAAAACACTAACATATGTATCAAAGGCATTTATGAGGGGTGAGGAAATAAAATGACCGACTACGCCACCTTGATTTACTCCAAACCATGCGCCCTCCTCGATCACAATTCGAGATGGTAGAGAAATATCGACAAGAGCTAGTGAAGAAATAAAAAACAATACTCCGCCGATACTATGAGTAAGAGCTAATTTCTTTTGAAGTGATCGAAAAAATGAAACGCATAAAATAAAAAATACTACTGGAAGTAGATAGTAACCGACACCAAAAAGATAGTGAAATATTTGGTAAGCCTTAACTCCTACTGGACCGCCTTTGCTGATAGGACCTGCGGAGAGTACCAGAAATGTTGCAAGTACAAAAAATGTCACGGCAACAATAGTATGGAAGGTCTCCTCCTTTAAGTGACTATGCTGCACTTCCTTCGTATCTCTATTTTTTTCCTTAGGCTTTTTATCTTTTCTTTTTTTGTTCTTGTTCCACCACATAAAGATATCATTATTCTATCAAATAAAAAAGGTTTCTAAAACCTTTCATTAAAAGATATGACGAATAAGAGTTTTTGGGTTGTACTTATAAAAAGACTTGCGCAGTTGTCCTTTACTATTCTATAATAGACATACTTGACGGTATTAAGGACGGGTGGTATGATATAAGACATCATAAGGACATAGTCTAAAATATAAGACATCATAAGGACATAACCACAGAGAAAATCATGGAACCAGAGAAGAAACATTTGACTGACTTAGCAAATATAAACATAGATCCTATATCATTTTTTGATAAAGATGAGGGTTTTGTTTTGGCCTACAAAAAGACAGAAAAACTAGCTTCAGCCATGTACATGGTTACCAATTTATTTTCCGACAATGAGTCTATAAAATGGACTTTTCGAAAGAAGACAACGGAGCTATTGTCCTTTATACTTACATATAAAGATACATCAGAATTAAGCCAGAACGATTTTGTATACACCGCTAGGACTAAAGTGCTTGAGTTAGTCTCTTTTCTTGAGATTGCCTTTCGAGCGGGGCTTCTTTCCCAAATGAACTTTTCTATTCTAAAGCAGGAATTCTCCAATCTAGTAAACATATTCAGCAACCAAGGAATCGTTTCAAAAAATCCATTTCATGAGAATATATCAAAAACATTTTTTGGTATATCTCAAAGTGATCAGTCTGTTAGAGAGACTAATTCTGATAAAATTTATGCTACGCATGGTCCAGATTATACCATCCAGAAAATGTCTCTTAGTGATGTAAAGGACAAATCCTTTGATGCAAACAAGAATAACCTGAAGAGATCAAATCGACAAAATATAATACTGGGCCTTTTAAAGAAGAAAAAGGACCTAAATATCAAAGATATGGCCCTAATCATAAAGGATTGTAGTGAAAAGACTATACAAAGAGAGCTTAATTCGTTCATATCTCTAGGTATTATAAAGAGAGCTGGTGTTAGGCGCTGGAGTAAGTACTCACTGGTGTAAGTTATTAGGTTGACTCTCGTCTTGTTATTGTGTAGTATGACTACGTGGGTTTTCGGCTTTTGATGTCAATTTTTCTCTACGAAAAGATACAGAAAAAGCAGAGAAATAAGAGTTATCCACACGACCTGATTTGAAAGTGTAAGAAAGAGAATATATAATATCAGGACGGCAAGTTCGTTGACATAAATCCGCACACTAACTTTGGTATGGTTGCATCTAGTCTCAAGGTTTAGATGCATATTTCCAGTTTTAGATATTATCTCTGAATTTTTACGTAATTATTTATGTAGCAACAGGGAGACAATACCAAAGTTAGTGTGCGGATAAATATGGATTTTAGATTAAAGCACGATGGAGATATTTTTTTGTCGTGCTCGCAGTCGTACCGATAATTCCCCTTGCCGTGAACCGAGCTCTGCTCTGGTTCCGCGGTTCATTCTGACAAGCAGAAACTCAGACCAAATTCACTATACGATTCCACAATAAAAGTGGGTCAGTAGAGATGTGATCTTTAAAGACCACATTGAAAATTATCAACTTCGTTAATTGTTTCCAATTATTAAAAACATTATATGACTTTCACAAAATCAAGCGCTGCAAAGTTGGCCGCTGGTGTTGTTGGATTTGCAATGACGGTTTCTGTGTTTATGCCTGTACTGGCTAGCGCAGATACTGCATCAGATCTACAAGCCCAGATCAATAGTTTGCTTGCGACGATTTCATCGCTTCAAGCACAGCTTTCAGCGACAACGGGTGGTAGCTCAACAGGCTATACATTCAATACAAACTTAACAGTCGGTAGTACAGGCGCAGATGTTATGAATCTTCAAAAGGTTCTTAACATGAGTGCTGATACAAAGGTGGCTTCTTCAGGAGCTGGTTCACCAGGTAGTGAATCATCATACTTTGGTGGTCTGACAAAAGCTGCTGTTGTAAAATTCCAAGTAAAAAATGGAATCACACCAGCCGTTGGTTACGTTGGCCCGATAACACGAGCCAAACTTAACGCAATGGCTGGGACAGCTCCAGTTGTTCCCCCAGTTGTTACTCCAGGTCTTCCAACAGGAGGATCTCTGTCGGTATCAGCTGGTTCACAACCTGCTAATTCCCTCGCACCTCAATCTGCGTCAAGAGTTCCTTTCACAACGGTTGTCCTCTCTGCAGGATCATCTGATGTGACTGTAAATTCAATCACAGTTGAGCGAGTAGGTCTTGCACAGGACGCAGTCTTCTCCGGAGTTGTTCTTTTGAACAGCGACGGTATGCAGATTGGTATCTCAAAGACACTTAACTCAAACCATCAAGCTATGGTAGGTGAGCCTTGGGTCATAAAGGCCGGAACATCACAAACAGTGACTGTTGCTGGTAACATGGCTTCAAGCTTGTCTGCATACTCTGGACAGGTTGTTGGTCTAAACGTTGTTGCAGTTAATACTTCAGCATCAGTTTCAGGATCACTTCCTATCTCAGGTGCGCAACACACTGTAAACTCTACCCTATCTTTGGGTACAGCTACATTGGCTCTTTCATCTTTTGACCCAAACCAAGCTCAGACAAAAGAAATCGGAGTAACCGGTTACAACTTTGCCGGAGTTCGAGTCACAGCCGGTTCAGTTGAACAGGTCAAACTCTGGTCAGTGAGATGGAATCAGTCAGGTTCAGCATCATCAAACGATCTTTCAAATGTAAAGGTCTATGTTGACGGTACTGCATACGACACTGTTGTCTCATCTGATGGCAAGTATTACTCAGCTGT